>JAFYOA010000376.1 GCA_017547865.1 Clostridia bacterium | reverse complement strand
TGGCCATGTGGGTCTTATCTTTCTGCAGGGTACGCAGAAGGTCGGGGATCTTAACGGAATAGGTGGTGCAGGTAGGCTGCTTCATAATGGCGCTCAGGTTGTCATCCCCATGAAAACGGGCATTATAGAAATCTTTTTCGTGGATGACGCCCACGATGGTATCGATGGAATCGTGGTACACAGGCAGACGGGAATAACCGCTTTCTGCAAACGCGGCGGCAATCTCTTCCACGGTGGCGCTGTCTTCCACAGCGCAAATATCCACGCGGGGCACCAGAATTTCAGAAACTTCCACATCGTTGAATTCGATGGCGTTGCGGATCAGCTGGCTTTCGGCTTCTTCCAGACCGCCTTCGTTTTCAACCTCAGAAACATACGTAATCAGTTCTTCTTCGGTCACCACGTTGTCATCGTTGCTTTTCACCAGCCCGGAAACAAAACGCTTAATGGCCATAAAGAGGATATTCAACGGGTGGAACACCGCGCGGATCAATTTCAACGGGGCGGTTACCGCCATTGCGATCATTTCTGCGTTTTCTTTGGCAATGCCCTTGGGGGAAATCTCGCCGAAGATCAGGATAATCACGGTAAGGGCCACCGTAGAAACCGTGGGGCCGTACTCTTTAAACGCAATGGTAAACAGCACCGTACCTAAAGAGGAGGCGGCGATATTCACAATATTATTGCCGATCAGAATGGTCGAAAGCAGTTCATCGTAGTTTTCGGCAAATTCCAGGGTACGGGCAGCGCGGGCATCGCCGGCCTCCGCCTTCGCCTTCATGCGAATTTTATTCAGCGAGGAGAAGGCTGTCTCCGAAGCCGAGAAAAAGGCCGAAAGGGCCACACAAACCACCAGTGCAACGATCATACCGATTGTACTGCCGTCCAACATAAAACAAATTCACTCCATAAAAAATATTTTTGCAGAAAAGCAAGGCTTTAACAAGGCTTAAAACGCACAAAAGACAGACCCGAAACGAAACGACGCTTCGAGGCTGCCTCTACTCTACATTTTTGCAATTGTTACTGTAAGGGTCAGGGTTTTCGTCCACGGTTACCCGGCACTCGCTTTCTTCAATAGATTGTTGATATTATACCATATCTTCCACCCAAACAACAAGGTGAAAAGAGTGCGGATTTTCGCCAAAAAAAGGCAAAAGTACCGTTTTTTCAAAAAAAGCAGGGCTTTACGGTCAATTGCTCTTCTTTTTCAGCGGTTCCACGCTGCCATCCGGCCGCTGAATGGAGATGCCATCCAGCTGGCTGCGCAGGCTGCCACGGAACTCGGCGATATATTCTGCGCGCAGTGCCTGGCGCTCCTTGGTTTCTTCCTCGGTCAGGCCCTCTGCCTTTGCCTTGCGGGCCAGCTCGTTGATACGGTCGATCTTTTCTTTTACCATTTCTGTTCACTCTCTTTCTATAATGAAAAAGTATACCATACTTGCGGCAAAAAGACCAGCCTCTTCTTATTTTTTTCCGGCAGGGGGTTGCTTTTGGCGGCGCATTTTCCTATAATGTACATATCCCCCCAGGGGGGATAGAGGAGTGAAATCATGGAACACAAACACACCGAAACCAAAAACGTCATTCATCGTCTTTCCCGGGCCATCGGCCACCTGGAAGCCGTGAAAAAAATGGTGGAAGACGGCCGCGACTGTACAGAGGTACTGACTCAACTGGCCGCCGTGGAATCCGCCATCCGCAACACGGGCAAGATCATTTTGAAAGACCACCTGCAGCACTGCGTGGCCGATGCCGTGGCAACCACCGACGGCAAAGCCATGGACGAGCTGTGCGACGCCATTGACAAATTTGTGAAATGAGGTCACCTATGAACTGCACAAAACGAGCTGTATTTTTTGCTTTTCTGGCGGCGGTGCTGTATGCACTGAACGCACCGTTTTCCAAACTTCTGCTGCATGATATTCCCGCCACCATGATGGCAGCCTTTCTCTACCTCGGCGCGGGTGCGGGATTGTTTTTAGTGGGAGCTGTTCAAAAGCTTGCCGGCAAAAAAGAAAAAGAACTCCCCCTTACCCGCAGAGAACTCCCCTACACCGTGGGCATGGTGGTGCTGGACATTGCCGCACCCATCTTTCTGATGCTTGGACTGACTATGACCACCGCGGCCAACGCTTCTTTGCTGAACAACTTTGAGATCGTTGCCACCTCCGTGATCGCACTGGTGATCTTTAAAGAAGCCATTTCCAAACGGCTTTGGCTTGCCATTGCGCTGGTGGTGGTCTCCAGCATTATTTTATCTTTTGAGGACATGAGCAGCTTTTCGTTTTCCTTCGGTTCGGTATTTGTGCTGCTGGCCTGCGTATGCTGGGGTATGGAGAACAACTGCACCCGCATGCTTTCTTCCAAAAATCCACTGGAAATCGTGGTCATCAAAGGGTTTGGCTCCGGTCTGGGGGCACTTTGCATTGCTCTGTGCATGGGTGAAAAACTGCCCGCGGCACTTTCCGTTCTTGCTGCCTTGCTGCTGGGTTTTGTTGCCTACGGTTTAAGCATTTACTTTTACATTTACGCCCAGCGGTATTTAGGCGCTGCCAAAACCAGCACCTACTACGCCGTGGCACCCTTTGTGGGTGCCGGTCTTTCCATGCTGATCTTCTGGGAGCTGCCTTCTGTTTCGTACTGGGTGGCGCTTGCCATTATGGCCGCGGGCACCTACCTTGCCACCGTGGATTCCACCGGCTGATCTCTTGAACTTTCCCCCTATCCGTGCTACAATAAATGCGTTTCGGAGGATTTGTTTATGGGATATATATATTTGTTTTTTGTCTCCGTCGTTTTCAGCTTTGGCGGCACATTGGTCAAAACAGCTTCTGTCATGGTGAATTCCACCTACATCTCGTTTATGCGTTTCTTTGTGGGCGCGGTATTTCTGGTGCTGTTCCTCACCCTGCGCAAAAATAAAATACAGCTGCGGTTTTACTGGCCGGTATTTTTGGGCGCCGCCTGCAAATGCCTGAACTACATGACCGAAAACTACTGCCTGGAAAACGGTTTTTCCTTTGGCAATATTTTGGTGCGGCCGGTGCAGTGCGTGGCTGCCCTGGCGCTTTCTTATTTCATTTTCAGTGAAAAAGCCTCTCCCCGCAAAATTGCAGGTGTCTTTTTGTGTTGTGCCGGCGTTGTCATCATTTCTTTGAACGGGCAGCCCCTCTCCGCGTTCGGCGGAGAAAATCTGCTGTTTACCGTTTTGTACATTCTCTCCGGCATCGGTGCTTCCGGCTTCACCTTTGCACAAAAGCTGCTGATCGACCGCATGGACAGTGCCAATATGAATCTTTCCATGTTTACCGTGGCGGCGGTCATCACCGCTCTGCCCATTCCCGCTACCGGAGAAATTTACACCGGTTTCCAGCTGCCGGCTTTTTTGGCGCTGGTGGCCTTCGGCCTTGTGTCGGGCGTGTGCTTCCTTTTGGTGGCCGAAGCCATCAAAACCGTTCCTTTGTTTATGGTGGAACTCATTCAAAGCATTACCGTGCCTCTGTCGCTGTTGTGGGGCATCCTTTTCTACAGCGAACCTGTCACCGCCTGGATCATCGGCGGAACGGTGGTCTTCCTCATCGGCATGCTGGCGGTCAACCTGAAACTGCCGGCCAAAAACAAAACCACATAAAAAATCAGTCCTGCTGCTCACAAAAAGAACAGCAGGACTTTTTATTTTGCTTTACAGTTCGATCCGGTACATATCGAAAATATGCAGCTCGCGGGTCTTAAAGCACACATAGCCATCGGCAAAATCAAACTCCACCGGCGTTTCTTCCGGCAGCAGCGTGACCGCTTTGGGCGGCGCGGCGCACTTTACCTTGGCCGTGAACCCGGAGACGGGGTAAGAGCTTGCCGCATCGCTGAGCACCAGCGCACTGAGCAGCTTTTCCCCTTCGCTCTCGAACAGAGTCAGTTCCACGTTTTCCGGGGCATCGCTGCAGAAAGACGGCGCACACAACCCGGCGGCAGAGGAAACCAGGTTCCACATCACGTCGCCGTATTCTTCGGTCTCGCCGCATTCCAGCGCCGCTGCCGACCAGATGACCGTTCCCTTGCCGTATTTGCGCACCACCACCGCGGGGATCTGCGTCGGTTTGCCGGGCGGATCGGAATGGATGGAGGCGAAGGCCAGCTCGCCGCGGCCGGTGTACGGGAACGTGAAGGTCGCCGCCACATCTTCTGCGGCCACATTCTCCAGCACCGGCACCGTGCCATCCCAGGGCAGCGGGTACTTGGCGTTGAAATCACCAAAACAGGGCCGGTATTCTTCTTTTGGCGCAATATAAAGGTTGCTGTTTTCGATCTTCCCGTTCACCTTGCCGCCGGTCAGCTCTTCCACCAGCTTTGCGTTGCCCGCACCGCTGAGGTACAGAACGCCGCCGTCCTTTACATAGGCGCACAGCCGCGCGTTGTCGGCTTCCTCCGCGGCAGAAAGCACCGGGGCGATGATCGCCTTATACGGTGCCAGCCCATGCCAAATTCCGGTAACGCCAAAGGGAATGTGATGGCGCACCAGCGTTTGGGCCGTGCTTACGCCGCAGGTGACCGATGTACGGTTTTCCTTGGTCGGGTCAAACTTGCTTTTTATGCCGTAGTAAATGCCCACATCCTCCGCCATTTCACCGCGGAAGTACGGCTCGTAGGGCTTTTGAAAACCGAAGACCTCGCCCATGCGCTCGTAGATGCGCCGGTCCATCGTTCCCACAGGGTCAATGGCATCGATGAGCAGAGTGGCGCCGTGGTGCGCCGCCACCAAAGAGACCGCCGTTTTCATTTCATCCAGCGTTTTGGTCAGCGTATGCGAACGCAGCGCCGGCTTACAGCGGGAGAACATATACTCAAACGGCTGGCTGCGGGTGACGTTCTTGTAGAACTTGCAGGTAAACGAATGGTGCAGGATGCTGCCGTACAGGTCTCCGCCGGTGTAATCGCTGGCGTTGTTCACTTCCAAACCGCAGCCGTTGGAGGAATTCCAGGAAATGCCGCCGGCAAAATTGAATTCCACCGGCAGGTCGGGGCGGCGGCTCTTCACATACGCCGCGATCTCCTGTATCCACTTGCCCATCCATTCGTACTTCTTGTCGTTGAGCAGCAGATACGCCGGGCTGCCCGCCGCCGTCTTCAGTGGAATCTCGCCGCCAACTTCCTTTGCCCAGCGGGCCTTGCACTTTTCGCAATAGCAGGTGTGGGGCCAGAAAGGCATATCGAAAAACAGGGCGTCCAGTTCGAAATAGTCCAGCATCTCATCGATCTGATCG
>JAFYOA010000375.1 GCA_017547865.1 Clostridia bacterium | reverse complement strand
TGGCCTGAGCGCCACCGCCGTGGCACTGAAACACTACCCCAACCTGCCCAAAACCGTGCGGCTGATGAATACCGGCGAAGCACTGGAATTTGCCGTGCGCCAGCTGCCGGAGGATTTTGACGGCACAGTGGGCAAGGCGAAGGATGCTTCCCTGCATATTCGCAATATTCCTGTGGATGACCTGGCCCAGGAACCCATTGTATTGGAGATTACATGGTGATGAAAGCTTATATTTTTGATTTTGACGGCACCCTGGTGGATTCCATGCCCACCTGGTCTTTAAAAATGATCCGTATTTTGGAGCACTACGGTGTTTCTTATCCCAAAGATGTGATCCGCCGCATCACCCCACTGGGGGATATCGGAACGGCGAAGTATTTTCGGGAAGAGTTGGGCGTGCCTGCCACCGAGGAAGAACTGTTTGCCCAAATGGATGCTTTTGCACTGCCCAAATACCGGGATGAAATTCCAATCAAAGCCGGGGTGGAAAACTACCTGCGCGGGCTGAAAGCCCAGGGAGCAAGCCTGCATGTGCTTACCGCCAGCCCCCACAAAATGGCAGACCCCTGCCTGAAACGCCTGGGGATCTTCGATCTGTTTGAGAATGTGTGGAGCAGCGATGATTTCGGCATGACCAAATCCCAGCCGGAAATCTACAAAGAAGCAGCCCGCCGCATCGGTGTAACCGTGGAGGAAGCTGTGTTTTTCGATGACAACATCGGTGCGCTGCAAACCGCCAAAGCCGCCGGTATGTACACCGTGGGTGTGTACGATGCCTCCGGCGAAGACTTTATGCGGCAGATGAAAGAAACCGCAGATTTGTATATCAATTCTTTTGAAGAAATGGAGCTGAGCCTGTGAAACTGCAGTTTTTGGGCACCGGTGCCGCCGACTGGACAAAAAAGGATATTGAAAACCCGGAATATCGCCGCAACGCCGCTGCTTTGGTAGATGACGTTCTGCTGATTGACCCCGGTCCCTGCGTGCCGGAGGCAATGGAGACCTTTGGCCTGAACGAAAATAATGTGAAGTATATTCTTAATACGCACTGCCATGGCGACCACTTTAACGAAGATACCCTGGCGCGGCTGCAGGCAAAAGGCGCACAGTTTGTGCCGCTGGCCGCCGGTGAAACGGTTCAGGTTGGCCCCTACACAGTGCAGGCGCTGGCCGGCAACCATGCCACCTGCCCCGGCACGGTGCATTTGATTATTTCCGATGGTGAACGCCGGCTGTTTTACGGGCTGGACGGCGCCTGGCTGCTGTACGAAGAATACCAGGCGCTGAAAAACGCCCCGGTGGATTACGCTGTGCTGGATGCCACTGTGGGGCATAAGGCGGGGGACTTCCGCATTTTTGAACACAACGACCTGCGCATGGTGGCAGAAATGCAGGCGACCCTGGCCCCGTATGTGGGGCGGTTCTGCATTAGCCATATGGCCCGCACCCTGCACACCGGCCATGCAGAACTGGCCGCCGATATGGAAAAACTGGGCATAGAGACGGCTTTTGACGGCATGGTGGTGGAATTTTAATGAACGCTTTTGAAGAGCTTGTTTCGCCGGTGATTTTGCCGGGAAGCGAAACCACGGCGTACCGCGACCCGACGGTGTATTACGAAAACGGCGGGTTTTATCTTTTCTGCACCTATGTGGAATGCCTGTCCGACGGCCCCATGATGACCACAGTGCAGTCTGTTTCGGAAGACCTGAAGCATTGGAGTGCGCCCGTGGAACTGACACCCCGGGACCGGCGGCTGAATTATTCCAGCCCGGGCAATGTGGTGAAGGTGGGGGAAGAGTATATCCTCTGCCTGCAGACCTACTGCCGGGAAAACGGCGAAAAGTACGGCAATGCCCGTTCCCGGTTGTTCACCATGCGCAGCCGCGACCTGCTGCACTGGGGTGCGCCCCGGCTTTTAAAGGTAAAAGGCGATATTCCTGAGGAAGAAATGGGCCGGATGATCGACCCCTATTTGGTAAAAGACCGGCTTGACCCCGCCAAATGGTGGTGCCTGTACAAACAGAACGGCGTGTCCATGTCGTATTCTTATGACCTGGAACACTGGACGTTCCACGGGCACACCGCCTGCGGGGAGAACGTGTGCGTGCTGCCGGAAGAAAAGGGCTACACCATTTTTCATTCCCCTAAAAACGGCATTGGTGTGCTGCACACCGAAGACTTTGTGCGGTTTACCGAAGAGGAAGAGCGGATCACCATTGGCCAGCAGGACTGGGACTGGGCCCGCGGCCGCCTGACCGCCGGCTTTGTGCTGGATCTTCGGCAGGATCCCCGCTGGGGAAAGTATATTCTGTTCTTTCATGGTTCCGGCCCGGAAGACGAAGAAACGATGTTCGACCACCACGCAAGCATTGCCCTGGCCTGGAGCGATGACCTGCGGGAATGGCACTGGCCGGGAAAAACAAAATAAACGAAAAGCCGGCAGATGGTTTTCTGCCGGTTTTGTTTTGAGGTGAAAAACACACAGCGCACCCAAAACAGGCGCGCTGCGGAAGCAGTGTGTTCAGCCGATCACCCGACCGGCGGTATCGCGGATACCGGACAGCACCTCGTAAAGATCGGCAAGCTGTGCCGCTTTGTACCGGTGCAGGGCAATATGATGTTCGATCGTTTTGCTGCGCTGTTGTTGCTTTTTCAGGCGCCGGATCTTCCACCAGTGGTATTCGATCCAAAAGGCAGTGGCTGCTTTTTCCCATGTGTTGTTCATGTCCGCTTTCTCCTTTCACAGTAAAACTGTGTTTTTTTGCTCCTCTTTTTCGGGAAGAACTGTATAAAAGTATAGCGTAAACGGCCGTCGAAGCCTGTCAAATCCTGGTGGGAAACAGATAAATTGATAAAAAAACCGGCAACCCTGCCGAGCAGGCACAAAACCGGGCGGATTTTGTTTTTAAAAGTTTTGGTCTATCTTGCCG
>JAFYOA010000374.1 GCA_017547865.1 Clostridia bacterium | reverse complement strand
TCTGCCTCTTCGGGCGGGTTCAATCTGTTTGAACGGCAAGCCGTTGCCGCAGTATACCCGGCAGGAACTGGCCCGCATGGTTTCGTTCACGCCGCAAAATCTGCCGGCTCCTGCTGTTTCCGTAGAAGAACTCATAGGCTTTGGCCGGGCGCCTTACACGGGGATTTCCGGTCGGCTTTCACCGGAAGATAAAGCCGCGGTGGAAAAAGCCGCGGCCCTGTGCGGCATGACCGAACTGCTGGAGCGCATGGTGACCGGGCTTTCCGGCGGTGAGCGCCAGCGGGCATACCTTGCCATGGCCCTGGCACAGGAAGCCCCGGTGATGGTGCTGGACGAACCCTCTGCCAGCCTAGATATCGGAGCGCGGTCGCAGTTTTTGCAGCTGCTGCAGCGCCTGGCCCGGGAGACCGGCCGAACGGTGGTGGTGATCACCCACGACCTGTCGGATGCGGTTACGCTGGCGGATCATCTGCTGGTGCTGGAAGAAGGCAGAGCAGTGTACACGGGCCCTGCCGGAGAGGATGCCGCCGCCGAAACCCTGGAGCGTGTCTTCTCTGTACGCCGCCATGTGTTTGAAGAAGACGGACAGCAGTTCACCATTTTCACAGCTAAATAAAAAATCGGTCAGTCCATGGCGGGCTGGCCGATCTTTGTTTTATAAGGTTTTTAACTGTTGGACATCTGTGCGGCCATTTCCCGGCTCACTTCGTGCTGCAGGGGCTCGCCGCGGTCGATGAAGGCAGCGCTTTCCAGCAGAAGGTCGCGGGCAATGTACTGGCGCAGGTCAATGGTGGGGCCGCCCATGTGGGGCATCATGGTTACATTGGGCAGGTTGAAAAGTCTGCAGTCCGGCGGGGGCGGTTCCTGCTCGTATACATCAAGAAAAGCGCGGAAGCGGCCTTTTTCCAGCTCGTCTTCCAGCTCGGCCTGGTTCAGCACCCCACCCCGGGCGGTATTGAGGAACAGTGCACCGGGCTTGATGAGGGAGAACAGTTCTTTTCCGATGAGATGATGGGTGTGGGGGTTCAAAGGAGTATGTACGGAAATAATATCGCTTTCCGTGAATACGGTCTCCAAAGAAACCTGGGTGATGTTGTATTCTTTCTTGTCCTCTTCGGGAATGGGCACGATATCGTACACCAGCAGTTTCACCCGGAAGGGCTTGAGCAGCTTCACCAGCGCTTTGGCAATGGCACCGTAGCTCACCAAACCCACGGTTTTGCCGAAAAGCCCGGCGTTGTTGGGAACAGTGGGCTTCCATTGGTGCTCATTTTTAAAGCGGGAACTGAAGCCGGGAATGTCCCGCTGGGCGCTGAGAATGTACCCGATGGTTCCTTCGGCTACGGAATCTGCAAAATGCCAGTTGCCAGTGATGACTTTGATGCCCCGTTCCCACATGGCATCGCTGACAAATGGCACCACCGTGCCGCACAGGTGGGTGAGAAGCTTGATGTTGGGAGCCTTGGCTAAAATTTTTTCATCCAGCCGGGGAGAACCCCAGATGGTCACGTATGTATCGCAGTCGCCGATCTTTTCGGCGATCTCCTCTGTGGTCATGTGGTGGTCGCTTTCGTTCCACACCATATGCCCCAGGCTGTTGGCCAAAGCAATGTTTTCATCTGTAAAATATGTGCGGCCGACCTCGTTGTTGGGTACACAGATAAAGGCTTTCATCGCTGTTTCCTCCCAAGGATAATCTTGCTATCATCATAGCACCTTTTGGAGAAAGATGCACCCTTTTTTCTGCTTTTTTATGGGTTAAATTTGCTTATTGCAGCAAATTTGTGCGCAGAACATGCGTTTTTCGGTTTTGCAATAGGTAAAAGTTGCTTTCCCTTTGGCAGAAATACCGAAAATGAGAAAAAACGATGGCGTTTTGAAGAAAATGTGGTATGATGAAAGCAGAAAGGGAGGCGGGCTGCATGGAAACTGATGGCTTTATGCTTTCCAACGCCTTTTACAGCGAAGGCCCCATACGAAAAGACATTCACTACGGCAACGAGTACGAGATTATCTTTGTAACCGCCGGTGCCGCGGACCTGCAGGTGGGGGAGAAGACGTACACCGCCCGGGAGAATGATTTGATTTTGCTGGCGAACCTGGAACAGGAGGGTCTGCGGATGCACTGCGAGAGCACCTGCAGCCGGTACTGCCTGTTTTTCCACGCACCCACCACCGATGCCTGCATTCATCATCCGGCACTGCTGCACCTGCTGAAAAACCATTCCGCCATGTTCCGGCATTGCCTGCCTGCTACGCCTTTGCGGGAGCAGCTGATCGATTTGTTTGAAAAAATCATGGCTTGTTCGCCGGAGGAACCCTATGCCAATGAGCTGGTGGCGGCCCGGCTGACAGAGGTACTGATCTTAGTGGCCCGGCTGCATCCCCAGCCCGAATACCGCAGCCCGGGGCAGGAGCGTGTTTTTGCGGTGCAGCGTTATTTGGACCTGCACTTTAAAGAACCCCTGCGCATTGAAGATGTGTGCCGACAACATTTTGTCTCCACCCACTATCTTTCTCATCAGTTCCGGGAAATGACCGGCTACAGCC
>JAFYOA010000373.1 GCA_017547865.1 Clostridia bacterium | reverse complement strand
TGATGCAGGCCTGGCGCATGAAGGCAGACGGCAGCGAACAGACCCAAATGACCTTTGACGAAGGCTGGAACACCTGGTTCCCCCATATTTCTCCGGATTGCACCAAGGTGGCCATGCTGGCCTACAAAAAAGGCGATGTGGAGCCCGGCCAGCACCTGCCCCACAAATACGTGGAACTGCGGCTGATGAACGCCGACGGTACTGATGTAAAAACGATCGCCACGCTCTTTGGCGGGCAGGGCACCATCAATGTGAACTCCTGGTCTCCGGACAGTAAAAAGTTTGCCTTTGTGCGCTACCGCATCCCCGGCTTTGCAGAATAAAAAATTCACCGGCTCTGTGTATGGCAGAGCCGGTATTTTATTGCGCCAACACACCGCCGTCGCTTTTCAGCACCAGGTAGATCTGCTCGGTCACCCCGGTCTCCGCGTTCACATACACCAGCACTTCCTGTCCGTCTTCCGCTTTGCAGGTAAATTCATAGCACAGCCGCTCGTACAGCCCCGGCGATGGAATGATGGCCAGCTGCGTTTTCCGCACCTGCAACCGGTCACTCACCTTTTCGGCGGCTTCTTCTTTTGTAATTTTTGGTGAAGGGATCGTCCGCTCGGTGTGGTTCATAAAATACCCGGTGGCATTGTAGCCCAAAATCTCCCCGGTCTCCATCGAGACGGTCACTTTCACAAGATCGGGGTAGCACACCACGCCGTCTTCCACCCAGGCATAATTTACCGTGCAGGTGTTGCCGCCCACCACGTAGTAGCTTTCCTGCATCTGCTCCATTCCCAGGCCGCGCAGGTAATCTTCTGCTTTCTGCAGCGCTTCCTCCACAAAAAGAAGGGTATCCTGCGGGGTCATGTTGTGCTCGTAGCTCACCAGCTCCCCGCCGTTTACCGCCACCCGCACAGTTTTATCCACACAGGCAAAATTATAGGTAGGCAAGGTATTTTCCGTAATCCCCGTCTGGGTAATATATTGCCGCTGGTAGCCCATGTGCCGGGCCGCCACATCCAGCGCTTCCGCGTTGTTCACCTCGGCCTTGCCCTGAATAAACGCCGCTTCTTTTTGGTTTACATGGTCCGAAAAAGGCCCGTCGTACAGCAACTCCGGGTAAGCACTGAAGGTTTCTGCCAGTTCATCCAGTCCATCATCGAAAGACGGCAATTCCGTTTGCGAAACAAGATTGGAGATCGCCGCCTCCGCTTCGCCGATATGCACCCGGTTTTGGTGCAGGGTGGTCTGCGCCTGTTCAAAGGTATCGCGCAGCTGGCCGGCATACTGCGCCATGGTGCCCAGGTTGTCGTTTTCTTCATCGCTCAGTTCTTCCCCGGCTGCCAGTTTGCTGCTCAGCGCCAGGGCGTAATCTCCCACCTGCGAAAGAAACCGCGTCACCCGCTCCATCCGGTTATCGGAGAACGGCAGGGCCTCGATGGCCGCTTTTGCCGCAGCTGAAGACGTGGCCAACTCCATGGCCAGGCGCTCCATCATCTCGCTGCCCGCCGCATAGGCAGATTTTTTCAGGGCGGTCTCCATGGTTTGCAGTTCTTCCGTCAGTTCGTTCATCGCCCGCTGGTAGGTGTATTCCAACTGCTGCCGGTACCCCTGCGCCGCCTGTGCGCCGTTGGCCGCCAGCACCCCCAGCACCACCAGCAGCGCCAAAGCAAAGGATGCAATGCGCACCGCTTTTCTTTTTTTCATTCTCAACATCCTTTCCGAATTCTCCTGTTTCTCTATTTTTTCCGGAAGAGGGCAGAATATGCAAAACGGTAGTGCGAAATTAATTCTATATTTATCGAAACAGTATTGACAAAACTGTTTTTGCAGTTATAATAGAATCATCCCATTCAAAAAGGAGATTTACCATGGAAAACATGCAGAACAAACTGGAAACCTACATTGCCTTTCTGCAGGCAGAGACCGCAGCCTCTCAAAAAGAAAGCGACCGCCTGCTGGCAGAAGACCGTGCCGACGACGCCAATCTGGAAAAAGTGCGGGGAAATATTCCCGGTATTTTTGAAGCCCTGGTAAAAGCTGCCGCACGGGGTGCCGAAACCACCGAACAGCTGCAGGAGCGTTTCCCCAAAAAAGCAGAGCAGATCATGACCACCTGGCGGCTGCACGGCTCCATTGCCCGGCGCAACGGCGACACCCGCGCCTGTGTCATCGAAGAGATCAAGCTGCAGAAAGCCGAAGAACTGCTGGCAGAATTTGCCCGGGAGATGGAAGCATGACAGAGACGGAAGCCATCCGGCTGTTCAAATGCCTGGCCGACGCCACCCGCCTGCAGATCGTTAAATCTTTGCGGGAAGAACCCATGTACGTGGAACTGCTGGCCCAGCGGTTGGAACGCACCCCCTCTACCATTTCTTTTCACCTGAAAAAACTGGAGGAAGCCGGGGTGGTGCAGGCCGCAAAGGAACAGT
>JAFYOA010000372.1 GCA_017547865.1 Clostridia bacterium | reverse complement strand
GTGGTGGCGCTGTTATCCAGGTAAATTTCTCGTTCCATAGATGCTTCCTGTCGTTTTATTTATCCCGCTGTGGGGCAGAGGTGTAATTTCAGGCAAAATTTCACGTATAATTTTTATGCTGCACCGTTTGTCGACCACAGAGCGGACTTCTCATGCAACCATTAAGCAACGAAGCAAAAATGCTTGCTCGCAAAGGCATTTTTGCGAGGACGCCAATGGCATATGCGGTGTGCAGCACCGCGTGGGGCGCAAGCCCCGAAGGCCGCAGAGCGGACTTCTCATGTAACCATTATACCACATCGTTTTACGGAGTTCCAGTATCAAATATATCTACCGGCAGGCCGGTTGTGCATTTCTTTCACACTTCGCCATTTTTTCCATAAATTGTCGCTTTTTCTCCTATATTGTCATCTATTTGTAACTTTACATTATTTAGCGAAGAAAGTATAATTATAAAGAAAGTTATTCCTGTTTTTCACCTACAGTTTTACTTGAAAATAAAGGCACCGTATGGGTGCCGCGGAGGTTTTTATCTATGGCAAAACACAAAAAAAGAAGAAGTAAGGCGGCAGCTGTTTCCCGCTGTTCCATTATTGCTCTGCTGGTCGTGCTGGTTGTATGCTGCACGCTGCTGGTTATGATCTCCTGTACGCAGAATCAGGGCAATAACCCGCCGGTCTCTTCCGGCGATACCAGCACCGAAAGCTTTGCGGAAGGCAGCTTCCCTGCCGGCAGCACTTTCATGGGTGTCTCTGTAGAGGGTCTCTCTGTGGAAGAAGCCGCTGCTGCGGTACGAAAGGCCCTGACGCTGAAGATCACCGTAACCCCCGAAACCACCCTGCTGGACGGCACCAAAAAGGCCGGCACTCCTTTGGCGGTGACCATGGATGACATTGATTTGGATTCCACCGTAAAAAAGGACCTGAGCACGTATCTTTCCACCGGCACCATGCCTTCTCAGCCCACCTTCTCCGGCACTGCCCTAAAGGCGCTGGAAAAGAAATACACCGCTCACTTTACCCCCATGCTGCGGGAAGTGAAAAACTCCTTCTTCGGCGGCTTCGATACCAGCACGATGGAGTTCATCATTGAGAACGGCCAGACCGGCCTGACCGCCGACCTGGATAAGGGCATCAAAGCTTTGAAAGCCGAACTGGATAAGCTATATACTGCCAAACCCAACAATAACGAAGTAACGCTGGGGCTGACCCTGGCCATTACCGAAGTGGACTACGAACGTACCGCCGATGAGGCCGCTCCCCATATGGGCGAACTGGGCAGCTACTCCACCTGGTCCACCAACACCGCCAACGGCAACCACAACATGGCACTGGCTCTCTCCCGTGTGAACGGTACCATGCTGCAGCCCGGTGAGATCTTCAGCTACAACGGTGTCGTGGGCGACAGCTCCAACCCCAACAACGGCTTTAAGCTGGCCGGCATCATCGTCAACGGCAAGTCCGATCAGGGCTACGGCGGCGGCGTTTGCCAGGGTTCCACCACCCTGTACGGCGCAGTCATCCGTTCCGGTCTGGAAATCACCATGCGCGAGTGCCACTCCATTCCCTCCAGCTACTGCCCCCTGGGCCAGGATGCCACCATCAGCTACGGCTACCTGGATTTCCAGTTCCGCAACAGCACCGAATACCCCATTTACATTGAAGCCGGTATGTACGGCACGCAGCTGATCTGCACCATCTACGGCTACCAGCCCGACGATTGGGACACCATTGAAGTCGCCTCCTGGCAGACTTCCTCCGAACCCTTTGAAATCACCTTCAAGAAGGATGAAAATATCCCGCTGGGTGAATACGAAGAAGATGTTTCCGGCCTGTACAAGCGCACCGCCAGCGCCGTGCGCCAGTACTATAAGGACGGCGTTCTCGTGCGCGAAGAGTGGCTGCCCGATTCTTATTACCCCGTGCGCGATGCCATTTACCTGGTGCACCCCGATACCGACGAAGAAGTGATGCGCAAGGTTATCGAAGGCGAGCTGGATGCTTATCCCACGCCCACGCCCTCTCCCACACCCACCCCGACCCCGGGCGAAGATGAACCTACGCCCGATGTAACACCGGAACCCGATGTTACCCCCAACCCGGAAGTAACCCCGGAACCCACGCCTGAACCGACCCCTGAGGTCACACCGGAACCCACCACCGGTCCTGAATCTTCCCCCGAATCTGACGGCGGCGAAGAAGACGACGAGGACAGCAACGGTGCCGGCAAGCACCCGGGCTAATCGAAGAAACATACAACTGAAAAAGTGAGGATGTTCATCATGGATGGTTTTATTCGTTTTTGTGCGGCCACACCGGAACTGAAAGTTGCCGACTGCCGCCATAACCGCGCCCAAATTGAACAGCTTCTTACGAACGCCAGCGGCAGAAATGCCGCTGCTGTCGTTTTTCCGGAGCTTTGCATGACCGCCAGCACCTGCGGTGACCTGTTTGGCACCCACACACTGCTGCGTGAAGCCGAAAACGAGCTGGCCATGCTGCTGAAAAACACCGCCGCTCTGCCCGTGCTGGGCACTGTGGGTGTGCCGGTGGCCTGCGGCAGCGCGGTATACAATTGCTCCGCCGTGTTCTTCATGGGCAAACTGCTGGCACTTTGTGCCAAAGAAGAACTGCACGCCGAAGCACTGCGGAACTTTTCCCCTGCCCCGGCAGAAACCCGCGTGGTGACCTACGCCGGGCAGACCGTGCCGCTGAGCAGCAAATTTATATTTGAATGCGAAAACATACCCGGCCTTTCTTTGGCTGTAGCCACTGCAGAGGGCACCCGGGACACCGCCGCCAAGCTGGCCAAAAACGGTGCTGTGGTGCTGCTTTCTCCCGCCGCCAATGCAGAAACCGTGGGCAAAGCGGAATACCGCCGCCTGCTGTACACCGCTGCTTCTGCCCGCCTGCTGGCTGCTTTTGTGTGCGCCGAAGCCGGTGCCGGCGAATCCACCACCGACCTTGTGTTTGCCGGCCATCGCCTGGTGTGCGAAAACGGCAAGCTGCTGGCCGAAAGCCCGCTCTTTTCCACCGGGCTGACCGAAGCCGATGTGGACCTGGAACTGCTGGCCCATGAGCGCCGCCGCATGAATACCTGGCCCAACGCCGCCGACAGTGACGTGACCCGCATTTCTTTTGCCTACCCCGCTGAAGCTTTTGCCGGTTTTGAGACCACCCGCGTGGCACCGGTCTCTCCCTTTATTCCCGAAAACGAAAGCGAGCTTTCTGCCCGCTGCGCTTCCATCCTCACCATGCAGGCCATGGGCCTTGTCTCCCGCATGAAGCACATCCACGGCAAACACGCTGTGCTGGGGCTTTCCGGCGGGTTGGATTCCACCCTGGCGCTGCTGGTTACCGCAGAAGCTTTTGATATTCTCGGCCTGCCCCGCAGCGGCATCCACGCCGTCTCCATGCCGGGCTTTGGCACCACCGGCCGCACCAAAGGCAACGCCCAGGTGCTGGCAGAAGAGTTGGGCACCGACTTCCGTGAGATCTCCATTCACAAGGCGGTGAACCAGCATTTCCTGGATATTGGCCACGACCCCGAAAACCACGATGTAACCTACGAAAACGCCCAGGCCCGCGAGCGCACCCAGCTGCTGATGGACATTGCCAATCAGAACGGCGGCATCGTCATCGGCACCGGTGACCTTTCGGAGCTGGCGCTGGGCTGGGCCACCTACAACGGCGACCATATGTCCATGTACGGCGTGAACGCTGCCATTCCGAAGACGCTGGTGCGCCATCTGGTGCGCTACAAGGCCGGTGTCTCTTCCCCCAAGGTAGCCGCCGTGCTGCTGGATATCCTCGATACCCCCGTCAGCCCGGAACTGCTGCCCCCGGTGGACGGCGTGATTGCCCAGAAAACCGAAGAACTGGTTGGCCCCTACGAGCTGCACGATTTCTTCCTGTACTATGCCCTGCGCTATGGTTTTGCTCCGGGCAAAATTTACCGCATGGCCTGCCGCACGTTTGCGGGCACCTTCGATACCGCCACCATCAAAAAGTGGCTTTCCACCTTCTTCCGTCGGTTCTTCCAGCAGCAGTTCAAGCGTTCCTGCCTGCCGGATGGCCCCAAAGTGGGCAGCGTTGGTCTTTCGCCCCGCGGTGATTTCCACATGCCCAGTGATGCTTCCGCCCGCCTGTGGCTGGAAGAGATTGAAACTCTGTAACCTATAGAAATTGCTATAGAGAGGTTGTATTGAAATGAAAAAGATCCTTGTTTCTCTGCCTGTGGAAGACAGCCACAAGGCCCTGCTGGAAGCCGCTGCCCCGGGCTGCTGCTTCTGCTACAAAGAACTTTCTGCCATTACCCCCGCCGATGCCGAAGACAAAGACATCATCATCGGCAATGTTCCTGTGCCGGTGGTGCAGGCCGCTAAAAATCTGCAGTGGCTGCAAACCAACTCCGCCGGTGTGGAAGGGTATATTCGTCCCGGCGTGCTGCCGGAGGGTGCCCGCCTGACCAACGCCACCGGCGCCTACGGCCTGGCTATTTCCGAATACATGGTGGCCGTGCTGCTCTCTATGATGAAGCGCCTGCCCACCTACCGCGACACCCAGCACAAGCACATCTGGGCCAGCCAGGGCAAAGTGAAAAGCATCTACGGTTCCACTGTTCTGGTACTGGGCATGGGCGATATCGGCGGTGAATTCGCCAAACGCGCCAAGGCCATGGGTGCCTATGTTATTGGTGTGCGCCGCACAGACACCCGCCAGAGCGATGTGGCCGACGAAGTACACACCTACAAAGAACTGGATGAGCTTCTCCCCCGCGCCGACGTGGTAGCCATGTCTCTGCCCGGTACCCCGGAGACCACCAACATCATCAGCCGCGAGCGCCTTGCGCTGATGAAAGACGGTGCTTACATTGTAAACGTGGGCCGCGGCACTGCCATTGATACCAACGCCCTGTGCGATGCCCTGCGAAGCGGCAAGCTGGCCGGCGCTGCCCTGGACGTCACCGAACCCGAACCCCTGCCGGAAGATCATCCCCTGTGGGACATTGAGACCGCTCTCATCACGCCTCATGTTTCCGGCCACTATCACCTGCAGGAGACGTTTGAACGCATCGTGCGTATTTCTGCCGAAAACCTGCGGCATTTCCTTGCGGGCGAACGCCTGCGCAACGAAGTGGACTTTTCCACCGGCTACCGTAAACTTGTTTAAAAAACGCACCCGCCTGGCTAAAAACCGGCGGGTATTTTGTGAAGGAGCCCGCCATGTTTCAGAACATTGCCCCCCACATATACAAGAACGAATACAAGCCCCGCCCGGCCAAAAGCGATGACTATGTGGTCTTCTGCCAGGCAAAAGCTGTGTGCCTGCGTGAAGAAAACGGCGAAGCGACGTTCCCCACTGTGGGCGAAATGCCGCAGGGCGACCTGCAGTATCTTTTCGCCATTGATGACCGCGCCTTTTACCTGTGGCAAGGCCCCCTGCCCCCGCTGGAAAGCTGGGATTTTCTGCCGGTGCAGCGTTTTCGTTCTTTAACCCCCGCCTGGGCCGGGTTTGCCGCCATCACAGCCCACCGCCTGTGGCTGTGGTACGGGCAGAACCGCTTCTGCGGGCGCTGCGGCCAGCCCATGCACCACAGCGAAACCGAACGGGCCATGCAGTGCAGCTGCGGACACATTGTGTACCCCACCATTTCCCCCAGCGTGATCGTGGGGGTCACCCACGGCGACAAACTGCTGCTGACCCGGTATGCCAATTCGCACAGCACCTACCGCCACTACGCCCTGGTGGCCGGGTATACAGAAATTGGCGAAACGCTGGAAGAAACCGTGCGCCGGGAAGTGATGGAAGAAACCGGCCTACAGGTCACCGATATCCGTTACTACAAAAGCCAGCCCTGGCCCTTCTCCGGGGCGCTGCTGGCGGGTTTTTACTGCACACTGCAGGGCAGCGACGCCGTTCGCATCGACAAAAACGAGCTGAGCGACGCCGTGTGGCTGCACCGCAGCGAAATTGAACCCCGGGAAGACACCGCCAGCCTCACCAGCGAAATGATCGAGCAATTTCGCCTGGGCAACCAATAACATAAAAAAGAGCAGCTGTTTCCGCAAAGAAGCAGCTGCTGTTTTTATGCAAACTTAAATATTCGAAGCAACCATGGCCGCAAGGCCGATGCCCAGGCCAAGCCAGCCCCAGCGGTTTACTTTTTCGCGCAGGGCAACGGCAGAAAACAAGGTGACCAGAATCATGGCGCCGCCCAGCACGCAGGGATACAGCCATGCACCCGGCACGCGGGAGGAAAGATAGGTCACGATGCCATTGGAAGCACCGTTGGAAACTGCCACGCCCACAATGGGCCACAGGGCTTTTTTAATGCCGCTGCGGGTGGCAGGGGTCACCATTTTTTCACGCATAAGCGGTGCGCTGAACACGAAAGCCGCAAAAGAAACCACCAGCGCACTGGCAAAGGCCACCATCATCACAGCGGAGCCTTCCGCGCCGTTCAGTTCATACTGTTGGGCTTTGATGAACAGTGCCAGGGGGCCGTTGCTGAAAAACGCCGCCAGACACAGGGGCAGCCAGCTTTTCTTAATGACCACGCCGCGCTCTGCGCCGGGCACGCAGATGAAATAAAATGCCACCAAAAACAGGACAATGCCCACCCACTGCAGGCCGGTGATCGGTTCCTGCCACAGCATAGCGCTGCCCAGGGTGGGGATGATCATACTGGCGGAAAAGATAAAACTTGTGTAGGAAAGCGGGCCGCTCTGCATGGCAAGGAAGTAGGTGATCTCTGTGATTACAGACACAGAGCCCCACAAAAAGCCGTACCAAACGGTCGCGCCGCTGATGCCGCCGCCCTCTGCCAGGGTCATCACCAAATAAATGAGAAACGTGGGCAGCGAAAAAGCAGCCACCACCAGCAGGTTCAGCCGCAGATTGCCCGTGGGAATAAATTTGGTGGACACGGAGTACATTGCGCACAGTGCCGCAGTCACCAAAAGCAAAACCATATTCATACAGGCACCTTACACGTTCATAACAACCATGGCAACCAGGCCGGCGAGAATACCCAACCAGCCCCAACGGTTGATTTTTTCTTTAAGGCAGAAAACAGAGAACAGCGTGACCAGCAGCATATTGCCGCCCAGCACGCAGGGGTACAGCCAGGCGCCCGGCACGCGGGAAGCCAGGTACAGCACGATGCCGTTGCCGCCGCCATTGGATGCTGCAATGGCCAGCACCGGCAGAATGGACTTGGAAATACCGGCTTTCACATCCGCAGGGAAGAGTTTTTCTTTAAGAATGGGCGCCATGGCGAAGAATGTAAGGAACGCAATGGCACTGGCACTGCCGAAGGACACAGCCAGCATGGACATGGGCTCGGCACCCTGCATTTCCACCTGCTGGGCCTTGGAGACCAGCGAAAGCAGGCCGTTGCACACGCAGGCGCACAGGCACAGAGGGATCCAGCTTTTCTTGATCTTGGCGCTGCGGTCGGCACCGGGCACGCTGATGAGATAGAAAGCAGCCAGGAACAGAACGATACCCAGCCACTGCAGCAGAGAAATGTTCTCGCGCCACAGCACAGCACCGCCCAGGGTGGGAATGACCATACTGGCCGCATAAATAAAGCTGGTGTACGAAAGCGGGCCGCTTTGCATGGCAAGGAAATAGGTGGTGACGGTGATGACATAGATCACGCCCCACACCAGGCCGGTTCCCCAGGTCACCGGGCTCACGGGATCGCCCACGGAAAGGGCCACGGCAAGATAAGCCAGGAAAATGGGCGCAGTATAGGCGCCGCTGACCAGCACGGTGAGACGCAGCACACCGGAAGGCACGTATTTCATGGCAATGGAATTGATGGCAAACAGCACAGCTGAGCCCAGCAAAAGAACAGTATTCATAAGGATCGACCTCCAATCTTCGCCATTGTAGCACCGCCGGAAAGTTCTGTCAACAACAAAACGGCATTTTCTCTTTACAATTCATTCACAGCTTTATGAAGGAGCTTTGAACTCTGTAAATTTACTTTAAACAATGGAGCAAAGCCCTTGCAAAAGTTCCTGTTTCGGTTTATACTGCAATCATTCCAAACGAAAGACGGTGCTCGTATTGTTCCGCAATCTGTTGTACAAATTTGCCGGTTTTATGTATGGCCGCTACGGCGGCGATGCCTTTAATATTTTTCTTCTCATTCTGGCCATGGTCATCTCTCTGGTAGGGCAGATCCTCGGCCTGTGGTGGAGCATGATCCTCTACTACGCCCTGCTGTTTTACGCCATTTTCCGTATGTTCTCCCGCAATATTCCTGCCCGCAAAAAAGAGCTGTACGCTTTCAATAAAGTATGGCTGCCGGTGAAAAACTTCTTCACCCGCACCTGCGGCGGCTGGTTTAAATACCAGGCAGAAAAATTCAAATACCGCGCCGTATACAAATACTTCAACTGTCCCAAATGCGGCCGTCACCTGCGCGCCCCCAAAGGCCGCGGTAAAATTCTGGTCACCTGCCAGAAATGCAAACACGAATTCCAGAGAAAAGTGTGATTTTCTTTCTTCTTGTTTTCAGGCGCTGCCGGGAACCCCTCCACGTGTGGGTTCCCCGGAAAGAACGGTAAGAAATTCAGCTTTCTTTTACCCTCCTGCCCTTATTGGACGACAAAGGAGTTTCGCGCTCTGCGGAGCGCGACCAAAGGCCAGGCCTTTGGAAACCACGAACTTTTGAAAAGTTCGATCAAAACTTTCACGTCACCCAGCTTCTTCTGCACAAAAAGCCTGCAAGCGAAAAACTTGCAGGCTTCTTTTGTTATGCATGGATGAATAGATGCTGCGCATCATGAATAGGCTGCGCCATGATTTCTCGTCGGCTGCGCCTCCTCCACGAATTGAATCGCAAGCGATTCATTCGAATCACAGGCGGATGATGTAGCCTTCTTCGTCGTTGCGGTGACGCACGTGAGGGCAGGTGGTCTCCTGACGATAAATGGGGTTCACAAAACGCACGGCGTTGCGGATGATGCTCTGCACCGGAGCCTGGTAATAGGTGGGATAAGATTCGTGACCGGGCTGGAAGTAGAAGATCTTGCCGTTGCCGCGCTCGTACAGGCAGCCGGAACGGAACACTTCGCCGCCGGTGTAGGTGCCGATGAGCAGCAGCTTATCCGGGGTGGGGATCACAAAAGGCTCGCCGTAGGTCTCTTCGCCGTCCAGTTCAAAGAAGCGGTCGATGTCCTTGGTAATGGGGTGGCTGGGTTCGATGACCCACAGAATCTCACGGTCGTCGGATTCACGCCAGGTGAGGTTGCAGGAAGTGCCCAGCAGATAACGGAACACCTTGGAATGGTGGGCAGAGTGCAGGCAGATGAGACCCATGCCGGAAAGCACGGCATCGCGCACCAGATAAGCCACTTCGTCCGGCACCTTATGGTGTGCCATATGGCCCCACCAGATGAGCACGTCGGTCTCGTCCAGCACTTCTTTGGTAATACCGCAGTTTTCATCGTCCAGGGTAGCGGTCTTCACCACAATATCTTCTTCCTTGCCAAGGAATTCCGCAATGGCACCATGAATGCCCTTGGGGTACACTTTGGCAATGCGTTCTTCGGTTTTTTCGTGGTAATATTCGTTCCATACCAGTACGCGGATCATATCAATTCCTCCGTTGTGTGTTTATTTATTGCACAGCGCGCTCAGCACTGCGTAAAGGTAAAGGTGGTCTTCAGTTCGCTGCCTGCCTTGGCGGTAATCACCGTGCGGTATACGAACTTGCCCCAGCCTTCTTCCAAGGCGGGATCTTCTTCGGTGCTTACTTCCTGCACCTTGGCGGTCATGCATTCGCAGAAGTTCACCGCTAC
>JAFYOA010000371.1 GCA_017547865.1 Clostridia bacterium | reverse complement strand
GTCAAGCGTCAGCTGGACGAGTACGGCTTCAACATGGATGTGGTTGAGTCCGTCAACGTCCACGACGACATCAAGATTGGTCTGCCCACCCGTGACCAGTATATCGAGAACTACAAGCAGACCATCCGCAACCTGTCCAAGTTCGGTGTCAAGGTCATCTGCTACAATTTCATGCCCATCTTCGACTGGACCCGTTCCAACCTGTTCCACGAAGTCGGCGACGGTTCCACCGCCCTGTTCTATGAAAAGGGCATGATCCAGGATGACTACAACGCCATGGCGAAGTACATCATGGACTTTACCGAAAAGTACGACATGACCTTCCCCGGCTGGGAACCCGAGCGTATGGCCAAGCTGGACGAGCTGTTCAAGGCCTATGCCGATGTTGACCACGAAAAGCTGTGGGCCAACCTGAAGTACTTCCTGGAAGCTCTGATGCCCACCTGCGAAGAGACCGGCATCAAGATGGCCATCCACATGGACGACCCGCCGTGGGATATCTTCGGTCTGCCCCGTCTGCTCATCAACAAGGAAAACATTGAGCGTTTCCTGAAGATGGTTGACAACCCCTACAACTGCCTCACTCTGTGCTCCGGTTCTCTGAACGCCGATCCCAACAACAATGTTGCTGAGATCGTTCGCGAGCATTGCGATCGTATCGCCTTTGCCCACGTGCGCAACATCAAGCACTTCGACAACGGCGATTTCTCCGAAGCTTCTCACCGCGACTGCGACGGCGAGACCGGCATTCTGGAGATCCTGAAGGCCTACCACGACTGCGGTTACGAAGGCTACATCCGTCCTGACCACGGCCGTCACCTCTGGGGCGAAGGCCCCGGCACCGTCCGTCCCGGTTATGGTCTGTACGACCGCGCTCTGGGCATTATGTACATGCTGGGCGCCTGGGATCTGCTGGATAAGCTGGCCGCCGAAAAGTAATTTCTTCTCACCCAAACGCATAAAGAATCCCCGTCATCCTGCGATGGCGGGGATTTTTGTGCTTATTTTTCAAAATGCGCCAGAATCTTTTCCCACACGTCCTCATCCTGGGTGGTCATGCGGTGCCAGTCGTAGCGGCTCATAAATTCCTGCTGCTGTTCTGGCGTCTCCAGCTTTTTCTGTTTAATGGCTTTTTCCGTGGTCTTCCAAAAGTCATTTTTGTACTGCACGGCATCGGCGGTGTAGTGGGGGTTGTGGTCCTTGCCGTTCACCAAAAGGAATTCGATGTTTTTCCGGCCGTTCAGGGCGTGGAGAAGCGGATCGAAGTGATCTTTTTTGTGCACGGTTTTGTCGTCTTCGGAGTAAATGAGCAGTACCTTTGCGTTGGTTTTGCGCAGAGATTCCAGCGCGCTGATGCGGGCATACTTCGGGTTATTTTCCAGTTCAATCTTAAAAATAGCGGGAACATACGCACCCATCAGACCGGGCAAAAACTGCCGGATCATCCGCTCCGGGCTGATAAAGCCGGACATGGATACCACATGGGTGATCTCCGGGTGAAGGGCAGCAATGTTCATGGTGGAAAAGCCGCCCCAACTGTGGCCCATGACAGAAAAACTGCGGCTCTGCAGGGCGGGTTCGGCTTTCAGTGCGCAGAAACAGTCGTCCAGATCGGCCAGCGACTGAGCAAAACCGCGGATGTTTTCGCCGCCGGAGGTCATGCAGCCGGTATGATCGTACGTGAACACCAGCCAGCCGGCACGGCACAGTTTTTCGATCTCCCGGAAATAGGCCCGGTGGCCGTTGCCCAGGCCGTGGTCAAACACCAGCAGCCGGTCGGCGCGGGGAGCATCGTAGTGGTAGAAAAAGCCGTTCAGTGTGTGCCCGGCAGAGGAAGAAAACGAGTAGGGATGGACCTGCAGGCCGGGAAAATCTTCGGCAGAAAAATAAAAGATGCCGTGGGCATTATCCTGCCGTGGGAAGAGCATGGAGCGGTAAATTTCTTTCAGTTTATTTTCAAACAGCATGTGTGTCATCCTTTCCGGTTGCTTTGTCTCTATTGTAGCGCGCCGGTGCGTTTGTGTCAAATTTCAACTTCAATTTTTTCGGGAGAATTGCCGGAAAAAACAGAATTATCCTCTGTCGAAATGTGTAGTATTCCGTCTTGCTTTTTTCGATATAATCAGCTATAATACTGACAATTTGGGCTTTTTTGACATTATTATTTATATTTGGAGGGCTATTTAAAGAATGAAAAAACTGAACGCCAACAACAAACTTGCAATTCAAATGCTTGTGGCGATGATCGCCGGCATTGTTGTGGGCCTGATTTTTATGGCCGTGCGCGAAAATCTGGGTGCAGACAATGCCGTTTGGAACACCATCAACAGTGTTCTGTTCCTGGATATTACCGCAGCCGGCAACGAACAGGCCATTGGTCTCTTCTACATCGGCGGTCAGCTGTTTATCCGCGCACTGCAGCTCATCATCGTTCCCATGGTCTTTACCTCTGTGGTTATGGCCATCAGCGAAATCCACGAGGCTTCCACCCTGGGCCGTATGTCTGCCAAAACCATCGGCTGGTTTATGATGACCACCACCATTGCACTGATTGTGGCCGGCACGATCAGCCTGATCTGCTACAACATGGGTATCTTCAATATTCATATTGAAGGCCTGGAAGGCACTGCCGGTTCCACCGGTTCCAACCCCCTCAAGGTCATCCTCGATATCATTCCCTCCAATATCGGTGCCACCTTCAGCGTGAACAACGCTGTGCTGGGTGTTGTGTTCCTGGCTGTGGTTGTCGGCCTTTCCATGAACAAGCTGGGTATGGGCAAGGAGAGCGCGATCTATAAGTTCTGCCAGGAGATCAGCAAGATCATCGTGGTCTTCCTGAACTTCATGGTGAAGAAATTCGGCCCCGTTGCTATTTTCATGCTGCTGTGCCGCACCTTTGCCACCTACGGCATCGATTACCTGAAGCCGGCTGTGAACTATGTGCTGCTGTGCACCGGCCTGCTGCTGTTCTACCTGTTTGTCGGCTATCCGCTGTATGTCTGGCTGTTCTGCAAGCTGAACCCCATCACGTTCATTAAGAAGGTTTTTAAGGTTATTGTGTTCGGCTTCTCCACTTCTTCCAGTGCTGCCACGCTGCCCCTGAACCTGGATACCACCACCGAAGACATGGGTGTGGATCGTCAGGTTGCTTCCTTTGTTCTGCCCCTTGGCATGACCGTAAACATGGATGGTACCGCCATTATGCAGGTGGTGGCTGCTCTGTTTATTGCCGGCTGCGGCGGCTACGAGGTTTCTGTGTTCCAGCTGGTGGTGATCATGGTGCTGGCTCTGATCGCCAGTGTGGGTACTCCCGCTGCCCCCGGTGCCGGTGCGGTGATCCTGTTCACCATTCTCTCCGGTGTTGGCTTTACCGGAGAACAGGCGCTGGTGGCTTATTCTCTCATCCTGGCCATCAACCGTCCCATCGAAATGCTGGTTACTTCTTTGAATGTTACCGGCGATGCCGTGACCTCCATTGCCGTTGCCAAGAGCGAAGGCAAACTGAACGAGGAAATCTTCAACAAGTAATCTCCGCTTTAAGAGGAGCTGCCTGCGGGCGGCTCCTTTTTTTCTTGTTTTTTCTGCCCCGGAATGGTATGATAAACTAAAAAGAAAAGGAGAACCGATCATGCCAAACTATGCAGGTACGCTGACCAGCGCAAAAGAATATGCTTCTCTGGGGAAGCTGGAAGAATGGGTGCACGCCTATCTGCTTTCCGATGGAAATAACCTGGGCTTTTCCGACGGCCTGAAGAAGACGGAGCGTTATTTTTTCGGCCTGGCCAACATGCCCTTGGCGCTGTTTACCCGCTGCTGCGGGCCGGAGCCGGAGATGAAATACCGGGTGCATCCCGGCGGGTTTGAGCGTAAGGTGACTTCTTTGGCAGAAGCGGTGCAAAACGGTGCGGATCTGCCGCCGATGATCGTGCAGTATGTGAACGGCGGGTTTGAACTGAATGACGGCAACCACCGTTGGGAAGCCTGCCACCGTTTGGGTGTGGCCGAAGCCACCGTGGTGGTGTGGATTACGGAAAAAGAGGATTACGAAGAGTTCGCGGCACGGTTTGGCGCGTATTTGCTGTAAAAGAGAGGAATACATATGAAAAACGGAACTCCCTGGTACGATACAAACGGAAATGTGATCCATGCCCACGGAGGGTGGATGCTGCCGGTGGGGGAATACTGGTACTGGTACGGCGAAGACCGCACCGAAGAAAATTTTGTGAGTTGCTACCGCACAAGAGATTTTAAGAGTTTTGAGTTCCGCGGCCATGTGCTGACCGCCAACAGCCCGGCAGAAAAAAGCTATGTGACCGATGCGGACCTGACCCTGAAAAAGAAACCGGAGGGAGAAATGATTCCCCTGGCGCTGCGGCGGTTCGATAAAGACGGCCAACTGCTGGTGAACATTGAGCGCCCCAAGGTGCTGTATAATGCTGCCACCGGCAAATATGTGATGTGGATGCATTTTGAAAACGGCATGAATTACCTGGATGCACGCTGCGCCGTGGCCAGCTGCGATACCCCGGATGGGGAATTCGTGTACCACGGCAGTTTTAATCCCTTTGGGCAAATGGCCCGGGACTGCACGGTGCTGACCGATGGGGAAGAGGCCTACTTTGCCGCTGCCGCCCGGGATAACCGCGACCTGTATGTGTACCGCATGACAGAGGATTACCGCAGCGTGGATAAGATCGTCAACGTGCTGTTCCAGAATCAATCCCGGGAAGCGCCCGCTTTCTTTAAAAAAGATGGCAGGTGGTTTCTGCTTTCCTCCGCCTGTACCGGCTGGCGGCCCAACCAGGGCGCCTATGCCTTCGCAAAAGAGGGAACACCGGAGGGGCGGTGGTCCCTGCTGAAGAATTTTGGCGATGCCACCACCTTTGGCAGCCAGCCCGGTTTTGTGCTGCCGGTGGAAAAAGACGGCCGCACCCGTTACTACTATTTTGCAGACCGCTGGGGCCTGTGCAGCGAAGATTACTTCACTTCTACCTATGTTGTGCTGGAAATTCAGTTTGATGCCGACGGCATGCCCTTCATTGAATACACCGAAGAAGCCCAGCTGCCGGAAATTTAACAAAAAAACGCAGAGCCTGCAAATGGCTCTGCGTTTTAGTATATAAAGTTAGAAAAACGTAAGAATTGCAGGATTTTTTTTGCTTGCTATCCGCGGCGGCGAATGGTATCATAAAGTAAAAGATTGACCGGGAGGTTTATGGAATATGGATGCACAAAAGATTCTGACGGAAGTTCGCAAAGCGGTGGTGGGCAAAGACCGTACCCTGCTGTGGGTGCTGGCGGCGATCATCGCCCGGGGCCACATTTTGCTGGAGGATATTCCCGGCGTGGGCAAAACCACCATGGCGCTGGCTTTTTCCCGGGCGCTGGGCCTGGATTACGGCCGCATGCAGTTTACCCCGGACGTTCTGCCCTCGGATGTGACGGGCTTTATGGTGTACAACAAAGATACCGGTGCGTTTACTTACCGCCCCGGCGCCGTGCTGTGCAATTTGTTTTTGGCAGATGAACTGAACCGCGCTACCAGCCGCACCCAATCCGCTCTTCTGGAAGTGATGGAAGAGGGCCAGGTGACGGTGGACGGCGAGACCCATGCGCTGCCGGATCCCTTTGTGGTGATTGCCACCCAGAACCCTGTGGGCGCGGCAGGTACCCAGCTGCTGCCGGATTCTCAGCTGGACCGCTTTATGGTGCGGCTGTCCATTGGCTATCCTTCTCCCAAAGACGAGCGGGCCATGGTGCTGAACCGCCAGGCGGGCAACCCGCTGGACACCGTGCGGCAGGTTATGACTACCCGTGAACTGGTGGCTATGCAGAACGAAGCTGCCGCTGTATATGTAAAACCCGAGGTGGTGGATTATATTGTTTCTCTGATTACTGCCACCCGCAACCATAAGCAGATGCTGCGCGGCGCCAGCCCCCGCGGCACCCTGGCCGTGACCGCCATGGCGAAAAGCGTGGCGTACCTTTCCGGGCGTGATTATCTGCTGCCGGAAGACGTGCGCACCGTGTTCCCGGATGTGGTGTGCCACCGCCTGCTGCTGACTCCGGAGGCCGAAATGGCCGGTGCCTCTGTGCGCAGCATGGTGGAACACATTTTGGAAAAGACCCCGGCCCCGAGGCTGCGTTGATATGGCCAAGAACAGAATGATGTATGCGGCGGCGCTGCTGGGCGCCTGCCTGTTTTACAGCTTTTATTTTTACTGGTTTTCCTGGTATTTGCTGCTGTTGGTGCTGGCTATGCCGTTGTTCAGCCTGCTGTGCAGCCTGCCGGGCATGCTTACCATGCAGGTGAAAGTGCAGGTGCCCGCCGCCGTAAACCGCGGCCAGCGGGCCAATATGGTCTTCACCGCCAAAGCTGCTGCACCGGTGGCCCTGTGCCGTGCAGAAGTACACAGCCGCTCACCGTTCAGCGGAGAACAGCGGACAGACCGCCTGTTTCTGCAGCGGGGAACGACCCCGCTTCTGCTGCCTGTAGGGCATTGCGGCGTGCTGCACTATACCGTGGACCAGGTGCGGGTCTATGATTTTTTGGGGTTGTTCTGCCGTAAAGTGCGGGCGGCCCAAAGCGGCGAAGTGGTGGTTCACCCGGTGCCTGCAGCACCGGAAGCCCTGCCGCCCATCTCTTTGAGCCAGCCGCTGGGTTACCGCAAAAGCGCCATTGGCACCAACGAGGCCTATGAACTGCGGGAATATGTACCCGGCGATGACCTGCGTACCGTGCATTGGAAACTCACCGCCAAGCAGGACGAACTGATCGTGCGGGAACCCATGGAAGAGGAACAGGCCCCCATGGTGCTGACCTTCGACCCCGGCCACCGTGCCGATACCGCCGACTGGACCCTGGAGCGGGTGCTGTGGATCTCCCGCTGGCTGCTGCGGCAGGAAAAGTCCCATGAGCTGCATTGGCTGGAGGGAGAAGGCCGCCTGCATCACCATGCGCTCATTCAAAAAGAAGAAGACATGTTCCCCGTAATGGAACAGTTGGTGCGTGCTTTGCCCGGCGTGTATTCCGCCGCAGGGCAGATCGCCCGTGCTTCCTGGCGGTGCCATGTGGCTCCAAAGGAGGCGCGCCGATGAAAACAGCCCGTACGTTTGCGAATTTTTTAGCCGCCTGGCTGCTGGCCACCGGTATTTCTCTGGGCGGCGCGCTTTGCATTTCCACCGCCTACGGATTGGAAAGTGATCCGGAACTGCTGCTGTGGGTCTGCGGCGGCACGGCCGGTGTGTTTGCGCTGCTGCAGCTTTTGCCCCGGCGCGCACAGGATATTCTCACCGTTTTTCTGTGGGCGGTGGGCTTGTTCTGGATGTATATGCAGGCCCAAACCCTGTGGGACAGCTGGCGGTATGTGACTACCGTGATCGGTGAACGCTGTGCCTCCGGTTACGCCTGGTTTCCGGTTCCCAACTGGAAAGATCCGCTGCCGGCGGAGATTACCGCCGCACCGGTGCAGGTGCTGTGGGGCATTTTGCTGGCCCAGTGTACCGTGTGGGTGGCAATGCGCCGCCGGTATATTGCCGTTGCTCTGGTGCCCGGCATTCTTTCGCTGGGTGTGTGTCTGATTTTGGTGGATACCCTGCCGGACCACGGCCCGCTGTTTTTGCTTTTGATCAGCCTGTGTCTTTTGGTGCTTACCCACACCGCCGGGAAGTACAGTACTTCTTCCGGCGGGCTGGTGCTGGCGCTGCTGGTGCCGGTCAGCCTGCTGGTGGTGGGCATTTCCGTTTGGCAGCCGGAAGAATCTTACAAGCGTGGCGATTTTATTCGCCAGGTGCAGATGTTTCTCACCTCCTGGGTAGATGAGACCACCGGAGCCAACCGGGTGGCGGTGCCCCGTTTTCAGGATGCCGTGAACCTGGGCAACCAGGGGAACCTGCAGCAAACCCACCAGCCGGTGATGGATGTGATCTCCTCTTACGACGGAGAACTGTACCTGCGCGGGCAAGCCTTTACCGTATACACCGGCAAGCGCTGGGAGAATGATCCCCGCGCCGATGTGCCGGATGCGGCAGACAGCTTTTCGATCGGCCGGAGACTGGTGAACGAGTATCCTTCGGATTCGGTGAAGATCACCACCCGCCGCAGCCACGATATTGTTTTTACTCCTTATAACACCATGCTGGGTGCGTGGTACCAAAACCTTCACAATGATACCTACGTTTTTTCGGAAGGTGAAGAAGAGTATACCCTGCGGTTTGTACATGGCGGGCCCGAGCGTTTTTATACACCCAAACAGTTGGAGGGGTATGCGGCGCCGTTGACAAACTACGAAGTTTATGTGCAGGAAGCCTACCTGCAGCTGCCGGAAACCACCCGGGAATACCTGACGGGTGTGATGGCAGAAAAGAATATTGCTGCCGACCCGAACGCCATTGCGGATTACGTGAGCACCATGGCGGAGTATTCTCTGGAGACTTCTGCCATGCCTGCTGCCGAAGATGATTTTGTCATTTGGTTTATGGAAGAGTGCGATACCGGCTACTGCGTGCATTTTGCCACCACGGCGGTGGCCATGCTGCGTACCGCGGGCATTCCTGCCCGGTATGCCACGGGCTATGTGGTGGATTGCCACATAGGCCACACCACAACGGTTTCTTCCGATACGGCCCACGCCTGGGCAGAATATTATGTGGATGGCTTCGGCTGGGTTCCCCTGGAAGTGACACCCGGCGGTGCTTACCACCCGGTTTATGTGGATCGCGTAAGCCCCCGGCCCAGTGCCACCCCGAAACCCACCCCCCGGCCCACACCGACGCCTTCTGCCTCTTCTTCGCGGGATGAGGATACCGTCTCCCGTCACACCGGGCCCAAGCCTTCTTCCCGCCCCATCGTTGGCGGAAAGGATACTGGATTTGAGATTGATTGGCGCTGGCTGGTGCTGCCTGCAGCTGCACTGCTGGTAGTGGGGGCCTTCCTTCTGCGCCGTCTGTTGGGATTGTGGTATCTGCGCCGTCAGTTTACCACCGGCCCTGTGAACCGCCGCGCCCTGCGGCTGTGGTGGAACATCTGCGATCTTTCCAAAGAATTGGGAGAAACGCCGCCGAAATCCCTGGAAGACCTGGCGAAGAAAGCATACTTCAGCCAGCATACACTGAGCAGGGAAGAAATGAAAGAACTGCACAGCCACCGGAAGTTCCTGCTTCTGCTGGTGGAGCAGCTTCCCCGGGAACGCCGGTTCTTCCTGCGGTATATCAAGACCCTTTGCTGAGCATAAAAATAAAAGCCGGACTGTGTTTTGCAGTCTGGCTTTTGTTATTTTGTGGCTTTTGGGGTTTTGCCGGCAGAAAAATGATATCAGGCGAAGAGTTTGTCTGCGGTTTCGCAGATGAGGGCCAGCAGAACCGGGTCGGCAGCAGGCTGGTTCTCTTCTGCGGGAATAAAATCTGCGTTGGCCAAAGGAGCACCGGTGAGCACCTTGATGAAGGCACAGGACACGGCGAAGCGGCCGTACAGCAGGTGCATATGGAAGCCGTCGCGGCACAGGCTCTGGCCGCCGTTCTTGTAATCGAAGGCGGGAAGAGCGCGCAGGGTTTGGATCAGTTTGCCGGCGGGGATGATCTCTGCATCGATGGCAGCTGCCGCTTTGGCGTAGGCATCCTCCAGGGCAGCGAACATTTGCTGCTGGTCATTGCCGTAGTTGGCAAAGCCGGGGTGGGCACTGTCAATCTCATACGCCCAGGTCTGGTGGATCACCAGCTTTGCATTGGGGGCAAGGCCACGCACATAAGCCGCCAGCTCATTCAGGTACGGCTGGTAGGTCTCGTACTGGCCGCTGAAATGGCTGGCCTGCTGCAGGGTGATCACATCCCAGCCGCCTTCTTCCAGGGCCTCGCGAATGGAGACCATACGGCCGGTGGAGGCGCCGTTGAACTCGTAGCTGTATTCCGCGGCATCGGCGTTCATGTTGTTCCAGTGGCGTTCCAAAGAACAGCCGCCGATGTACAGGTTGACGCAGGTGATCTCTTCACCGGCGCTGGCGGCAAGGGGACGCAGCCAGCGCTGGGCGTCCTGGCCAAAGCTGTTTGCAATGCTTAGAATTTTCATACCTTCATGTACCCGCCTTTCATGGGAGAGACTGCGTGTTCTGCAAAGAGCCGCAGCACGCCGTCTTCGTATTTGCTTTCAAAAGGAGGCAGCTTTTCTTTTCGTTCTGTAAGAACAGCTGCGATCTCTTCTTCGGTTTTGGGTTCGCCGGCAATGCCGCACAGCCGCAGCACGCGGGCGGGAATATCGATCTCGATCAGGTCGCCTTCCTCCACCAGTGCAATGGGGCCGCCGTCCGCGGCTTCCGGAGAGACATGGCCGATGGCTGGGCCTTTGCTGGCGCCGGAGAAGCGGCCGTCGGTGATGAGGGCGATGGAAGCGGAAAGCTGGGGGTCGGAGGAGATGGCCTCAGTGGTGTAGAACATTTCCGGCATACCGCTGCCCTTGGGGCCTTCGTAACGGATGATCACCGCATCGCC
>JAFYOA010000370.1 GCA_017547865.1 Clostridia bacterium | reverse complement strand
GTTTTCCTTTCCTCTTTGATATCGAGCAAAAGAAAACTATGCTTCTTCCACTGGTCGAACGATTTTCTTAATATTCTTCTCGCACTTCAACCGCGGAACCATAACTTCACGTCCACAACCGACACATCGAATTTTGAAATCCATACCGGAGCGCAGTACGAGAAAATCCCGGCTGCCGCAGGGATGCTGTTTTTTCATTTGTAAGATATCACCGGGGCGAACATCCATTGCGAAAACCTCCGTTCACAAACCAAATTACAATATATTATACATCATCACTCGCAAACTTGCAAGATAACCTTGCCTGTCACCGCAAAGCCGGGTATAATAAGTGTATGAATGGAGGTATTCCAAATGAATGATATCAACGCCGCTTCCGTATTACCTTATCTGCAAACAAAACAATTTGGGCATACGCTGCGCTGCTATACAACCATCGATTCCACCAACACCGAGGCCAAACGCCGCGCGATTTCCGGCGATCCTCATGGAACAGTTTATGTGGCCGAAGAACAAACGCAAGGCAAAGGTCGTCTGGGTAGGCAGTGGGTTTCCCCTCCCGGTGACGGGCTGTGGTTCACTGTACTTTTAAGACCCAACTGTTTCCCCTCCAAAGCTGCAGGATTGACCGTTGTGACGGGACTGGCAGTGTGCCGTGCAATTCGAAAACTCTGCAATATAGATGCTCAGATCAAATGGCCAAACGATATTGTGCACGACGGCAAAAAGCTCTGCGGAATTTTACTGGAAATGGGAACCGAAAACGGTTTTGTTTCTTTTGTTGCCGCCGGCATCGGCATCAATGTAAATACCAGTACCTTCCCGGACGAAATCGCCTACAAAGCCTCGTCTCTATATATCAAAACCGGAGAAATTATTTCCCGCGGAAAACTACTTGCTGAGATTCTCAATGAACTTGAAGCTCTGACAGCGCTCTATTTCGAACACGGCATCGAAACAATTCTTCCCGAATACAGAATGCTCTGCGTCACACTTGGACGAAATGTCAGTGCACTGCGTCACGATGGCACGCTGGAGGGCACCGCAATTGACATCACCGACGACGGAGAATTGTTGGTTCACACCAACGATGGCCGCGTAGAAACAATTTTCACAGGTGAGGTCTCTGTGCAGGGAATTTATGAGGAACCTCAAAAATAAAATTACCGTCCTGTCAATAACGGCAGGACGGCTTTTCTTTATTCGGGAACAATGACACCTTTTTTCAGGATGACATTTGCATACAGAGCGGTTTCACCGCTCATAATCACAAAACAGCTTTTTTCTTTTACACGATCGTAAAAAGCAAAGCGCTCAATATTCTCAAACGGGTCTTCACGATCATCGTACTTTTTCACGATATCGCGATAAGTGTCCCAAATCGGCGTTTCCACGTTGTCTCCGGGCACTACTTCCATCAAAGAAACCGGATGATCCACATAAGGATCCAACGGCATCAGTTTCAGGATTGCATCGAGAATTTCAGGCACAGAATGGCCGTCCATGCGCACCACGGTCTTGCAGCAGGAGTGGCCGGGGAAATTGGCATCGCCAATGGTCAACTCATCGCCATGGCCCATTTCAGCCAGCAATTTCAGCAGTTCCGGCGGAATGATTGCCGGGATTCCTTTCAGCATTTACAATTCCTCCAAACATTTACAGATTGTACCTGTATTGTACCACAACAGCGTGAAAATGCAAGTTATTTACAGAAACTCTTCCAGACTTTCCGGTAGCTGACGCAAAACCCGGCACGGCGGATCAGTTGGAACATCCTCACGACAGATCCAAACAGCCTGCATACCATGCTCCATCGGCGAAAGTACATCCTCCTGAAGGGAATCGCCTACGAATAACAGTTCCTCCGGAGAATATGGAATCTGTTCCAAAAGCTTTTCGTAAAACGCTTTGCCGGGCTTATAACATTCAAAATCTTCCGAAGTAAATACCCCATCCACAGACAGATTTGTTTTCTTCAGCAATTGATGAATGATCGCCGTGTCGGCATTGGAGGCGATGTAGATTCGATACTTTTCCCCAAGCTTTTGAAGAACAGACTGCACCTCGGGGTATAATTCCCGCTGCAGTACGCCATCCCAAAACTCTGCCATATCATCACTTACATTTCGGCGCACGCCAAACCGACGATATAATTCATCCAGCCGACCATAAAAAATTGCTTTCTCCGTACGGAACAATTCCCCTTCCGCCGTTGCTTTTCTGTAATAATTGCGCCACCAACGGCGAAAGCTGTTCTCATCCAAATCAACGCCCACTTCCCATATCCGCTGACGAACCATATTGGCAGAAGCTCCACCGGTTACCTGAAACAACGTACCAAAAGCATCAAATACCACGCCGCGAATCATATGCGTCCCCTCTTTCCATAATATAATAAAAAGACCCTCTGCCGGGCAGAGGATCTTTTTGTGTGGTGCGACCAGACCTGTAAGCCGAGTTCTGTCGTGAACGACCATCTATCTCGCCCGGGCGTTGCCGCCACGGTTCATGCCACCCATAAGACCAGCGGGCCGCCGTATGTCTTGTATGCGGTGTTGCTCCGGATAGGGTTTACATAGCCGCACAGTCTCCTGTGCGCTGGTGAGCTCTTACCTCGCCTTTCCATCCTTACCGGCAAAGCCGGCGGTATATCTCTGTTGCACTTTCCCTGAAGTCGCCTTCGGCGGCCGTTAGCCGCTATCCTGCCCTGTGGAGCTCGGACTTTCCTCAGACACGCCGTTTCCAGCCTTGTGCCCGCAGCCGTTCAGTCTGCTCGCAGAGTAAATTATAGCAAACTCTGTTCAAAAGGTCAAGCCATGCAAAGTATCCCGCGCCTTTTCAATGTGCGAAGGACGGCATCGTTTTCTCTCAACGTGACGCAACGGCGGGTTCCGTCCCTATACCAAAGGCAAACTTTATATACTGTTGAATCCGGAGCACTTCCGGGGTCACTAAAAAAATCTTCTTCCGACAAAACACTGGCACGAAAAATCCCGCCATGTACATCATCCACAGAGCGTGCGGTTTGAATCAATCCTGCCAGTTCAGTGATGGTCAGTAAAATCAGAAAGCACCAGAAAAAAGCCGGGTGAACAAAATAAAACAAAGTCAACGCCAAAACAGACAATAAAAACATACGTTTACCTCTTTTCTAAAAAACACCGGCTTACGCAGCCAAGGTGCGGATATCCTGCAAAGCTTCCTGGCGAGTATCGGCCGAAAAAACGAACTGACCGTTCGCGTCGTAAACTTCAATGTGTCCTCCAACGGAGCGAAGAGTGTAGTTATTCATAGGTGATTCCTCTCTTTCGTTTGGTGTGGCTATATTATAACGCAGCAGCTGTACGGAAGTTCGGACTCATAATTTGGTTTTGATTTTCCTGTTGCATGTCGGATGCAGCTGTGTTACTATAAAAATAATGATACTGCCGCACGGGCAATCGGGAGGAAACTATATGCAAATTTCTGTTTTTTATCATCATGTATTAAAGGCCTGCGAATCCTCACCACAATCTTTGCCGGATCTTCTTC
>JAFYOA010000369.1 GCA_017547865.1 Clostridia bacterium | reverse complement strand
ATATCGGCGGCAGGTACCCCGGCTACCGCGGCCAGTACAGCGCTTTCCACCTCACGGGTGGTCACCCGGCCGGAAATATCCGCCGGGATTTCCTGCAGGCGGCGATGCGCCAGGGGGATGAACCGCACACTGCGGTCGTTGGTATCCAGCAGCACCACACCTTTGGGACCGCACTCATCAAAGCCTCGGCCTTCCGGGCAGCCGGCATAAGCCCATTGTCCCCGGGCATCCAGTGCTTCCTGCCGGAAGGAATGGTAGTGCCCCAAGGCAAGGTAATCCAATCCCCGGCCTTTCAGCAGAGGCAGGGCCACCTGGTCTTCGCCGGGGGCGGTTCCCACTGCGCCGTGGAGCAGCAGAATATTGAATGTATCGCCGGGAAAATCCACCCGCTCGTAAGCTGCAGCAGAAAGATCCTCCATGCCGCCGATACGGATGTTTTCCAGCGCATAGCAGGAAAACTCCTCACCGAAGAAATGCAGGTTTTCCGGAATTTCCAGGCCCTCAAACGCTTTATGGCCGCCATCGTGGTTGCCGCGCAGGCAATAAAAAGCCAGCTGCGGGTAAGCCCGCACGGTGTCCAACACAAAGTTTGCCGCTTTGCGGGTCACCCGGGCAGCATCGAACAGATCGCCGGAAATCAGTACGCCCCGGGCATCCAGTTCTTCCGCCTTGGCAGCTATATCTGAAAAAATGTGTAGCAGTTCGCTGCGCCGGGCTGCCGCACGGTCCGGCGGCAAATGGGCACCCAGCGGAGAACCGATGTGAATATCCGCACAATGAATGAATCTCAACGTGTACGCCTCCTTACAGCAGCGCAAAAATACCAGTGGTTACAGTATAACATAAAACCGGCGGCTTTTGTAGATGAAAGTAAATTTTCCCATGAGAAAAGACCCGCCCATTTTTGGGGCAGGTCTCGAGAGTTATTGAGTTTGCAGGATCCATTCTGCGATATCGCGGATGACGCCACTGCCGATGTGGCGCTCAATGGAATATTCTTTCTTTGCTTTGATGATATCGGTAAAGATTGCCGGTACAAAACAGTGGTTCAGGTCATCGTACAAACGGAAGGTGACATTCTCCCTCCCCTGCAGCATGGTTTTGTACAGGCCAAAGTCCTTTTCCTTATCCACCTGAAAGTCCTTGCCGCCCTGCAGGATCAGCATGGGCTTTGTGGTTTTTTCCAGGTAAGCAGGTGCAGCGTGCTCGCCCATTTCCTTAAAATAGTACATGGTCACACCGCCGCCGTACTTCTTCTTTTTGGCTTCTTCATCCGTCATTTCGTACAGCCCGTCGAAATTCCCCATCAATTTACCGATCTTCTTCCCCACCAAAGCGCGCAGGAAAGCATTCATGGAGCTCATTTGGGCATCGATCTGGTCATCCAGCACTTCTTCGATCTTTCGTGGTGTACCGGCCATCAGGATCAGCCCGCGGAAATTGCCGCCTTCGGCATCGATACGGGGCGCCAGCATAGCGCCCATGCTGTGGCCGATGATAAACACCCGATCGGCGTCGATGCGCGGATCGCGGCGAAGCAATTCTGCAGCAAGAATGGCATCTTCAATGGTCTCCTGCCGAACGGTAATGGGCTCTTTGGAACGAATCATTTTTAAGCCATAGGTAAAACTGCGTTTGTCGTAGCGAAGAGAAGCCACGCCATGCTGTGCCAATCCTTCTGCCAGGTCTTTGAAGGGGGTGAGCTTCATCACCTTTTCATCCATATTGCTGGAACCGGAGCCATGAACCAGCACCACCGCAGGCACCGGGGCAGCGGTATTTTCCGGTAGGGTCAGCAGGCCATTCAGCGGATAACGAGTGCCTTCCCCGATGATAATTTTTTCAGAAAGCATGGTGTCCTCCTATATAGCAGCATCTCTGCCAGTGCAGCCGGGTCGGCTTCACCGCGGAAAGAGAAAATCTAGGTTTTTTCT
>JAFYOA010000030.1 GCA_017547865.1 Clostridia bacterium | reverse complement strand
TTTGATCACCGGACCGCCGCCCAACTGAGTCTTTAATACAGGATCATGACGCTTGGCATGGTTCGGATGAATGGCATGCGCCACATCACCGGAAATCATAAAGGACTGCATGATATCGTTAATAAACTGCTGACGATCGCGTCCCAAAGCAGCGCTCAGTTTCTCCATAATAAAGGAAATCGTACCGGTACCGGCTCCCTGCGGGGTGCGGCTGCCACACTCTTCGTGATCAAAGGCACACAATACGTTGATGCCGGTAACACCCTTTGCTTCTACCAATGCCTTTGCTGCTGTATGAACCATTACCAAATCATCCAGACGCGGAGCAGAAAGGAATTCCTCATGGAAGCCCACCAATTCCGGTTTTTCTGTTACATAAGTAAACAGATCAAAATCCAGGATCTCTTCGATCGCAACTCCCAGCTTTTCAGCCACCGCTTTTACCACCATCTGTTCCTGTTCTTCTCCCAATTCGGATACCAAAGACCCAACCGGCAGCATATCCACCTGGGCATTCAAAGCAACACCATCGTTTACACCGCGGTTCATATGTACCGCCAGATTCGGAATGATCAAAACAGGCTTTTCCAGATCAACCAATTCGGTACGGGGTTGGAATACATTTTCACTCTTTAAGGTTACGCGACCCGCCAAAGATAGAGGACGATCCAGCCAAGTGCTGAAAATAGGTCCGCCGTAAACCTCGGCATTTAATTTGCAGTAACCATTTTGATTGATTTGCGTGCAGGGTTTAATACGAAAACAGGGCTGATCGGTATGAGCACCAATCATACGATACAGGGGCGCCTGCACTTTACTCATATCCTCCGGAATGGTAAAGGCGATGCAGGCCGAATCCCACATAGTCACAAAGTATTTGCCCCCTTCTTTGATCTCCCAATTTTCATATAAGGGCAGTTGTTCAAAACCGTTTTCTGTCAGCATTGTTTTCAAATTTTTCACTGCATAAAAAGAAACCGGCGAATCTGCCAAGTATTGCATAAATTCTTTCATTTTTACTTCTCCTTTACCTTTGATGTAAGATCTTCGTTATTTGATGTGATCGCTTCACAATATGAACGGATCACACAGTTTTCACAATTTGGTTTTCGGGCGCTGCAGCATCTTCGGCCATGAAAAATCAGCAAATGATGACACAACGTCCACCATTCCCGATCGATCGCTTCCATGAGTTGTTGTTCTGTCTTTTCCACCGTATCGGCATGAGCCAGACCGATCCGGTTGGATACCCGAAATACATGCGTATCCACGGCAATGGCGGGCACCCCAAAGGCATTCGACATGACCACATTGGCCGTTTTGCGGCCCACACCGGAAAGCTTGGTAAGTTCCTCCATTGTCTGTGGAACCGTACCGTTAAAATCCGATGCTAGCTGCCGAAACAACAGATACAAGTGATCTGCTTTGGCATTATAAAAGCCCAGCGTATGTATATACTCTTTAATATCGTCTTTGGTCAATCGCAAAAAAGCCTCTAAATCCGGACAATCTGCAAACATTTTGGCCGTTACCTTATTTACCTGTTTATCCGTAGTTTGGGCTGAAAGCACTGTTGCAACCAAAAGCTGAAGCGGTGTTTCATAATCCAGCTCACAACGCACATCCGGATATTCGGCTTTCAATCGATCAATAATTTCCGATACTTGTTTCGTCAATGTACTTCTCCTCGTAATAGAGTCAAGTGAATCCTTCACTTCATTCTATTATACACGCAGCCTGTTTTGGTTTCAAGCTTATTTTTATGAAGAAATTTTGAGGCGTGTTTCGTTCGATATCCCGGATATAGTACAATTGCTTCATGCCCGGCCACCATCCACATCACACTCATCCATTGCTGTATTGAAGTATTTCCCATTGTTCCCATCTTCCCACACCAGATACTCAGTGCCAGTAACCCAAGGGCATATCCAAGAATCAAACTCCCCCGCAGCCATCTGCGCTGCTCAACTTCTTGTTTTTGATTTGCCAGATCCGAATATCCTACGGTTACTGCCAAAGGCAGGAGTGCCAAACTCTCGTGGGGAGCCGTTGCGGTCAATAACGGCCACCACTTTGGCATCGAAATCGCTTGCACCGTCTTTTCGATGCCGATCAGCAAACAAATAGGAACCGGCCAAACCCGGCAGATTCCGCTTTTTTTACAAAGTTCATTTTCTTTCCGACCATAAACTGAAACGGTGTGCCTTCCTCCCACAGTCAGCACCAATATCCCCTCTGCCAAGTGTAAAATTCCCACCAACCCACAGATTCCGGCGATATCCATGTCAAACCCCACTCCTCGGCTTAATAAAAAAATCAAGCCGGCTCCATAGGATAAGCAAATAAAACGCGGTCGCAACATCGAAAGCAGCATTGCGGCCGGTCCCATCCAGTATAAAGCCGGACCC
>JAFYOA010000368.1 GCA_017547865.1 Clostridia bacterium | reverse complement strand
CCAGTTTTTCCTGCGAGACCACGTTATCCGGCGTGCCGTAGTAGGTGCTTTCCAGCGTAAAAGCCAGGTCACACTCCGGGCGGCGGGTCATGGTGCCGGCAAAAGTGGGGCTGCGCTTGTTCCAGTCTGCGCCAAAGGGCATATCGTTGGCGTGGCTGTACTGCATGGCGGCGGGGGTAATTTCAGCCTCCAGCAGCTCACCAAAGCGGTTCAGCCGGTCGGTCTTTTCGTGGCAGTTCTGCACAATAAAAACCCAGTCGTTGTTGCCGCCCTTGTGCCAGGGGGAATGGAAATCGAAGCCGAAATGGCAGCCGTTCTCATCCGCATAGGCGCGAATGGCGGCGGTTTCCGGGTGAACGGCAGGTTCTTCCGGGCCGTAATCGCGGTTGTGGTCGTGGGGGGCACGGTCTTTGCCCTGGTCGCCGGCCAGCACGCCGTCGTAGTCCACAAAGGGCACGCACAGCACATTGGTATCCGGCACCGGGTTGGCCAAAAGCTCTTCCAGCACGCCTTCCAGCACATGGCTGCCGGTGGCTTCGCAGGCATGGTGGCGGGCGGTGAGGATCACATTCTTTGTGCCGCTGCCAAATTTAACGCAGGGCACAGCGCTGCCTTTGCGGCCGGTGCACAGCGTTTCCACCTGCAGGCCGTGCTTTTCTGCAAAAGCGAAAAACCGCGCCGGGTGGTACAGCATATCGTGGGCAAAGTAGACTTTATTTTCGTTTTCGCCAAAAGTATAGGTAAAATCATCGCCGTCCACGCTGTTCAGCCAGTGCCAGTGAACCAGATCGTGGCTGACGGCGGGGCCGTAGTACCCCAGGCGAACCGCCTGCATATGGAAAGTCACCGTGGTGCCGGCAGCACCTTCCACACAAAACGCCCAGTAGAACCAGTCGCGGGTGGTGTCCCGCAGTTCGTTTTCCAGCCAGACTTCATTGGCGGTCTGTTCTTTTACAGCAATGTTGCCGCCGGTAAAATCAGCATGAATTTTCATCAGATCCCCACCTTTTCACGAATCTCCGCCGCGGTGATGTCGTTCAGGTCGCGCTTCTGCAGAGAAGCAATGGCGGCAGCGGTACCGGCGGCTTCGCCAATGCCAACGCAAATGGGCATAACGCGGAAATTGGAGTGCGCCATGTGGGTGCCGGAGATATTGCGGCCGCACAGCAGCAGGTTCTGCTTCACGGCAGGCAGCAGGCAGCCATACGGAATAGTATAGCCCTTGGTCTGGGCAAAGTGCTTCTGCGCACCGGTTTTATCCAGACCGGCGCCGGTGATGTTATGCACGTCAAAGTTAAAGTAAGCATCCTTCACCACGTAATCTTCAAATACGCGGGCATCCAGAATGTCTTCGCCGGTAAGGGTGTACTTGCCCTTGAAGTGGCGGGTCTCGCGAATACCGATGAGGGCGGCAGAGCTGAGCAGGAAGCACTTTTCGTACCCGGGCACAAACTTACGCAGGTAGGCAATGATGCTGTCCAGCTGGCGGCGGCAGGCCAGGGTGGCCTTGGTCAGGTCTTCGGCGTTGGTGCCGTCAATGCCGGTCACGTTGGTCATGTTGCAGGTCACCACACCGGGCAAAGTGGAACGATAGGTAAGGATATGCCCCGCGGGGTGGGGAATGTGCTGGCGGGCCAGAGCCTGCAGCTCACCATTTTCGGTTTCGTAGGTGGCCTCAAAGGTGCCCAAAAACACCGCACGGTCATAATCCACGCCGCCCACCTTGAACATCATGGTGGCAGGCTGCATTTTGTTGTCTTCTTCGCGGCCCAGAACAAACTCTGCGCCGGCACGGGCGGCAGCATCGCCGTCGCCGGTGGCATCGATGGTGATATCGGCGTAAATATCCGTCATGCCGGATTTATTCACCACGGTGGCGCCCAGCACCTTGTCACCCTCGCAGATGGTATCCATCATAAAGGTGTACAGCAGCAGCTTCACGCCCACCTCGTCCAGCATTTCCAGGTACAGGGTCTTCAGCTTTTCCGGGTCGATGGTGATGGTGATCTTATCTTTGTGCTCGCCTTCGTTCATGGCGGCGGAACGGCGGAGAAGCTCGTGGTACAAGGGGCTGCCGCAGCTGCCCGTCCAGTGGCTCATCATGCCGGAGGTGGAAATACCGCCCACGTCGCCGCTCTGTTCCACAAGAATAACCTTGGCGCCGTTTTTGGCGGCGGTGTAGGCTGCGGCAAAGCCGGAGGGCCCGCTGCCCAGCACCAGTACGTCGGTATGCAGTTCAAATTTCGGAATCATAAAAACACCCTTTCCGTTTTCTTGCCTTTATATTAGCCCATTTATGGCCGAAAATCGTTTGATTTTATGCAAAATACATTTACAAACCTGCAAACAATTGGTATACTCAAGCGGGGTGATGCTATGACAGGCAAACTGCTGGAAGACATTGAAAAGTACATTGAATATCTCGGCGCCAACGGGCTGTGGATCACCGTACACGGGCAGGGTATCGACGGACTGCTGGAGCACAATATTCATCGCAACCCCTACTGCGCCCTGGTAAAAACCGACGGCGCCGCCTGGCAGCGGTGCAAACAGAACCAGGAAAAGGTATTCCGCCGGTGCGGACAGGATTGCCTGTTTGGCATGTGCTACGCCGGCATGGAGGAATATGTATTTTTTGTCAACGATAAAACCTTCGTCAGCGTCAGCGGGTACGGCATTCACAAAGAAAAAGCGTCAGAACGGATCCACCGCCTGACGCAGGAATATTTTCTGAAAGAGAAAGAACTGCTGCATGTATACGAAAACAGCCTGAAACACCGGCCGGAAGATGCCGAACGGCTGGCTGTGCTGGTGCGCCCGCTGTGCCATATGCTGCAGCTGCTGCAGCTTCAGCTGGCAGATGCACCGCCCACCGCCACAAAAAGCGCGATGTTCGATTCCATTCTAGCCTATGTGCAGTTTCATTTCATGCAGGAGATCTCCATTGCGGACATTGCCCGGGCGTGTGCCTGCTCGCAGTCCACGGTAAGCCATTTGTTCCGGCAGTACACCGGCCAGCCGGTGAAAAAATACATTGCCGGGCTGCGCATGGCACAGGCCAAAAAGCTGCTGGAGACCAGCGACCTGCCGGTGAGCACCGTGGCGCAGATGTGCGGTTTTTCCAACATCAATTATTTCCCCACCGCGTTTAAAAAGCAGACCGGGCTGAGCCCCAGCAAATACCGGGCTTACAGCAGTACTTCGCGGTTGGTGCCATAGAAGATATCTTCGCGCCCGCTGATGAGCTTGAAGAAGTCTTCCAGTTTGGCCCAGTAGGAAGAATCGTAGTCCAGTTCGTAGGCGTGGCCCCAAATGTAGAAGATCTGCGGGGTCTCGGCTTTCATATTCACAAACTGTTCGCCCAGTTCGAACATTTTATCCCATTCCAAATGGTACACGGTGGGGTTAAAGCGGTACAGGTTTGCCTGCGGGGCAAAGCTGTAGTTGCTGGTAATGGTGCGGCTGTACTGCACCTTGGTGTGTTCTTTCAGAATCGCCGCCACGCGGTCGTCGTTGTTCACGCCGCCGCAGGGGTAAGCCATGCCGCAAATGTCATAGCCGGTCAGGGCTTCCAGGTTTTTGCGGTCTTCTTCCACCTGGCGAATCACTTCCGCATCGTTGGGCTGCTGGGTAAGGTTGGGGTGGGTAAGGGTATGCACGGCAACTTCGTGGCCTTCGTACACATAGGCAACATCCTCCGGCACCAGTTTGTAGTGGGCCACGCGCTGGCCCTCGCGGATGAGAATGCCCCGCTTGCCCAGCAGTTCGGAATTCAGGTTGAAGGTGCACTTCAGCCCGTATTTGTTCAAAAGTTCAATGAGATGAATATCCTGTGTCACGCCGTCATCGTAACTGAAGGTGACGGCCTTTAATTTGTTTTGGTCTTTGAATTGCATGGCAACTCCCCCTTTGGCACCATTATAACACGGCGCGCAGAAAAAGCAAAGAAAAAATGCCCCTCAAAAAGAGGGGCAGAGTTCAGGTCAGTTCGTTTAAGAACCATTCGTAGTAGGCGAGGTAACCGGCTTGCATGGTAACTGTCACGTTTTCTGTATCAAATGTCATTGTCCAACCTAAATCATCAACTTTTTGAGACACTTTTATATATGGGTTCCGGGAGCGCACAGATTCATAAACCGGACAGTTAATATCCGCCAATTCTTCGCGACTCATGTGCTGTACATCGTAGCTATCGATATTTTCCTGATCCATACCACACGAGTACATATGCGAAAGTTTATACGCTGTCCAATTTATATTTTGTCCGCCTAATGCGCCTTGTACTCCAAGCCCGCTTGCATCGGACGGTAATTCTTCGTTATAATAATACTTAGACACACCATTAGAAACTTCCCACTGCAAATTATACGGAACTTGAAAATACACAAAACACAGTAACGAAGGCACGTATCTCCCATTCCAAGTCGTCTCGTCTGTAAACACAACCCGAATGGTCAGCGGTTTATCACCCAAGTAATAATCCCCTATACCGAAAATCTCATCGGTAAGCTGAACATCGAAGTGGTTCTCATAGTACTCATACATTGGCAAGTCTTCAGCAGAAACGCCGTAGTCTCCTTCCAACCTTTCAAGCTGACCTATTCCTTCACGTTCTTCATAGGTTAACGCTTCTGCCGGAACGAGATCCGCCTCTTCTATGCCCATAGCCTTGCAAAATTCCGGAATGGTCATGCCCCAATATACACCCTCAAAGGGCGGATTGGCACCACAATTCTTGATGGATGCATATGTTTCTTGCTGATATGCCCATAGCAAAAGTAGAGCACCAAGCACGGCTATTACTGCAACACCGATGACCCGAATTCTCTTATCCTTTATTAGGTTTTGCATATATATTCTCCAAATTTTGAAAAGGGGGGCGGCGGTAAACCGCCGCCCTCTTTGAATAAAACATCAATAAATTTCGCCATATGGTTCACAGGCAATTGTTGGTGTAGCAACAACAGTTTCCACGTATTGCCCGCTTCCGTAAACAGCATACACCACTCTCACATATCCACGCTCCGCTTGTCGATATCCGTCTTCGCTTCTAATAACGTACGTATATACGGTATCGCCCGTTGGTTCTCCACTACCGTATAAGTACTGACGGTTGTACGCAAACGATGTACAAGTAGCCGTTGTCCCATCATATGTAAAAGTACCATAAAGATAGTAGTACATAATATGTGTTCCTAACGAACTATGATACACTCGCACATACTTTGAACCTTCGATAGTTGCTCTATGAGTTGGATTTATGGGCAAATACAACGCTTCATATTGGTAAAAATCGTCATTAATTGGCACATATTTAATATCTGCCAAATATTGTCCCTCCGGCGTTTCATCAATAAATTCTTGACGAATACTTACAGGGATTATTGCTGTAGCATTATCAGTAATAGTGGTAGCATCTGCAAAAGCCATGGTAGATAAAGAGGAAATGAGAATAAGTGCCAAAATGACAGATAATGTCTTTTTCATGTCTGTATCCTCCTATGATTTATTTCGTTCCTTTTTCTTCAATCAAAGTACCATCTTCGGCGTATTTCGCCTGGTAGGTCACCACGCCGGTGGTCATATGCACCCGCCGTTCAGCATCCATATAAATGTTGACACTGGCGTTCCAGCCGCGCTGCATATCCGGATCTTCCATAATAAACTGATACTGCAGGCTGTTGTAAAAAGCATCGTACAGCATTTGCGTGGTAACAAAGTCTTTCATGGTGCCATCTTTGTTTTGCCACTCTGCCGGGTAAGGATCAGGAATATCAATCTGGCTCCACTTGGCATAGTACGCAGATTTTTCAGGATCGGACTCTTTATAGAATTCGGTCATTTCCACAAACCATTCTTTGATGTCCTCCTGAATTTCTTCTTTCGTGGGTCCAGCCGGTTCCGGTTCCATACCGGTCATCGTGAAAAAGAGCAGACACACCATGATCAAGATCAGCAATTTTTTCATACAGAGCCCTCCTTTTAATTTCAATTTTATCGGGATTCTTTCCCACCATCAATATAACACAGCGCAAAGGCAAATGTCAAAGTATATTCCACAATTTTGCGTGTGTTATTGTATATTCCGCCTTTTGTACAAAGTTCGTT
>JAFYOA010000367.1 GCA_017547865.1 Clostridia bacterium | reverse complement strand
GTAGGTCATAACGGTGACCTTCTTGGCCTTGCCGTTCTTCAGAACCTTGCCGACAACTTTGGCGCCTTCCACAACGGGAGTGCCCACGCTGAGGGTGCCGTCTTCGCTGCACAGAGCAACGACCGGAAATTCAACTTCAGCATTTTCTTCGGCAGCGAGCTTTTCGACGTAGATCACGTCGCCGTACTGCACTTTGTACTGCTTACCGCCGGTGACAATAACTGCAAACATAGATAGATGCCTGCCTTTTCTATAGACTCGCTATCCTCGGGCGGGGCGAACCACTTTTAAAGCCCGGAATATGCGGCTTAATTATTTTAACAGAGGAATGGAAGAAAGTCAAGCAAAAAGTTGAAGTTTTTCCGGCTTTTTTCAGTTTTTTGCCAGCCGGGAGCGCCCACGCACCGCGCGGCCGTTTTTGACATACACAGAGGTAGGGCCGTCTTTGGCAATTTCGGCAGCAACGGCATTGGCCACCGCCACGGCGGCTTCTTCCCGGGTGGGGCCGTTTTGGCCGACATACAAAGCGGTGGGGCCTTTGTCTCCCCCAAACACCAGCACATCCTTATGGTTTTCGCGCAGGCCATTGTCATCGATGGCGGCGGTAATGGCCTTGCGGCGCTGCAGAGCCAGCACCAGGGCGATGACCAGATTGGCGGTATTGACCACAGCGGGCAGCACCTTGAGGATGAGCTGCAGGGTGCTCTGCTTTTTCTTCTCTTTTTTCATACACACGCTCCTCTCGGGACGTTACTGTTCCACTCATTCAGTATACCCCACCAACGGAAATTTGTCTACAGGATATGCTTTAAATTTCAAGACGTGTACGGAATCTGCTCGCATTGCCGAAATCGCCCCTGCGAAAAGGGAGGACAAATAATACAAACTCCACCGAATCGCCTGACAATCCCTCCCTTTCGGGAAAGGGAACAAAGCTTTTACGTTCCCGGGCTTCTGCAATTCTTACGTCCGCGACTGCTACTCTATACCCCTGCTTCCCCGCAACGCGGATACAGACACTGTCTGCCTGCTTTTCTTAAAATTTACAAAGAAATCGAAACAGTTTCATTGCGCAATTGTTCTGTTTATGTTATTATAATTTATTAAGAAGAAACGTGTTTTTCTTCACGAACAACGGATATTCTGAAACGAAATAAATAAAGGAGTTTTTTCACATGAGCAAAATCGATATCGCCTCTTTTGCTTCCAAACTGAAAGAAAACATCGGCGTGGTCATTAAGGGCAAGGAAGAAGTGGTGGACAAGCTGATCCTCTCTTTCCTGTGCGGCGGCCATATTCTGCTGGAAGATATTCCCGGCACCGGTAAAACCACCCTGGTCAAGGCTCTGGCAAAATCTGTGGACTGCAACTTTACCCGTGTGCAGTTCACCCCCGACCTGCTGCCCAGCGACCTGACCGGCGTGAACTTCTACAACCAGCAGGAAGCCAAATTTGTGTTCCGTCCCGGCCCGGTGTTCACCAACATCCTGCTGGCAGACGAAATCAACCGTGCCACCCCCCGCACCCAGTCCAGCCTTTTGGAGTGCATGGAAGAACACCAGGTGACCGTTGACGGCGTGACCCGCCCCCTGGCTGCTCCTTTCCTGGTGGTGGCCACCCAAAACCCCATTGAAATTCAGGGTACCTTCCCCCTGCCCGAAGCTCAGCTGGACCGCTTCTTCATGAAGCTTTCCATGGGTTACCCGGGCAGCGAGCATGAACTGGCCATGCTGCAGGCCTTTACCCTGCAGAGCCCCCTGGCCACCCTCTCCTCCGTTCTTACTCAGGAAGAAATTCTGGCAGCCCAGCAGCAGGTACGTGAAGTGACCGTGAGCGAAGCCGTGCAGAAATACATTGTGGCCATTTGCGAGGCTACCCGCAGAGATGACCGTATCCGTCTGGGTGTCAGCCCCCGCGGCAGCATTGCCTTCCTGCACGCTGCCCAGGCCCACGCCGCTATGCAGGGCCGCAATCATGTTCTGCCGGACGACGTAAAAGCCGTTGCTGCCGATGTGCTCTCGCACCGCATCATCTGCAAGGGCCACGGCGCTCTGCAGTCTTCCGACCAGGCCAAGGAAATCCTCGCGCAGATCCTCAACCAGACCCGCGCACCGATCGAAGGATGATCCAATGGAACTGATGGCCGTACTGATCCTCCTCTGTGTGGTGATGATCGCCCAAAACCTGCTGTACCGCAAGCTTGCCTTTGCGGGGGTCTCTTATTCGTGCCGGTTCAGCACCAACGAGGCCGCAGAAGGCGACGAGATCACCCTGGTGGAAGAGATCGTAAACAACAAACTTTTGCCATTGCCGTGGCTGAAGGCGGAGATCACCACCTCCCGCTTTCTGGAATTTGCCGGCAGCCAGTCTTTGGTAACCGAAGACACCCGCTTTGTGCCCAGCTTTTTTATGATGCGCAGCTACCAGAAGGTGACCCGCACCTGGAAAGTGAAGTGCCTGAAGCGCGGTGTGTACGGCATGAACCGCATTGTGCTGGTGGCCACCGATCTGCTGGGCAACGTGAATGCCTCCAAGGTGATGGTGTTTGACCAGACCCTGACGGTGCTGCCCCGCCCGGTGGACCTGACCGCCGACTTCCCCACCCACCTGCGCATGACCGGCGACCACATTGTGAAGCGCCACCTGATTGCCGACCCGTTTATGATCGCCGGTGTGCGTGAATACACGGACCGGGATTCCATGAACCGCATCCATTGGCCCGCCAGCGCCCGCACCGGGCAGTTGATGGTGCACAATAACGAATATACTGCCGACCAGAGCATCGCCATGATTTTGAACATGCAGTCCCGCGCCTACGAAGGCACCGCTACCATGGACCGCGACAAAATCGAAGATGCCATTCATGTATGCGCCGGTTATTTGGACGATACTCTGCGTTCCGGCATTCCTGTAAGCCTGTACTCCAACGGCTGCGCCACCGGCAGCGATGAGACTGTTCTCTCCCCGGAATACTGGGGCCGCGAGCACGTACTGGAACTGCTGCGCACCCTGGCACGGCTGGATTACCGCTATGCCGATACCTTCCACAACTTTTTGGAAACCACCTGCCGCGACACCAAAGCCAGCGACATCGTGCTGATCACCGCATTCCTTTCGGAAGAGATTTTGAACTATGCCGGTGAAATGCAGCGCATGGGCCGCCGGGTGATGGTGGTGCACATCGGCAAGCTGCCGGAAAACCTGGAATACGAGGTCACCGTGCCGCTGTTTGAGTTTATGGGAGGTGAGCTGCATGGATAAACGCAAGCTTCTCACAGGGGGCATCCGCGCCCTTTCCTGCATTGCCGCCTCTACCATGGCCATGCCGCTGCTGGCGGTGTGTGCCGGTGTTTCCGAGTACACCTACAGCAGTACGTTTTTCTGGATCACCGCTGCTTTGGCGGTGATATGCGGCTTCATCGGCCACATTGTCGGCGGGGCCATTCACGGCTTTGCCGGTGAAAAGTACAGCACATTCGGCAATGTTGTGCGTGTGCTGGCAGGCATTCCGGTATTTTGGGGTCTTCTCAAGCTGGAAGAAGCCCTGTGGGGCCTTACCCTGGAAAAAGACTTTCAGGTGGCCGGTGCCTTTGCCCTCATCGGCACGGCGGCCTATGCCTACTGTGCCCTGGCTTACTACCGCAAATACCACGAGATCGTTTCTGTTAATGTGCTGCGCACCCTGATGTTCGCCTCCATTGCGGCGTTTCTCATTGCCCGTGCCGGCGGCGCCAAGGTGCTGTATACTTTCGAACTTTCTCTTCTGCTGGTGTACATGTTCTTTGTGTATTGGCTGGCCAAAAACCAGCGCAACATCGACTTCATGATGGAGCGCCGCCAACACGATCTGCAGCACCTGCCCCCCAAGATCCGCTTCTTCAATATTCGCCTTTTGGGCGCATTTTTCGGCGTTGCTCTGCTGGCCATGTGCCTGCAGCAGCCGGTAATGAAGCTCTTCGATCTGGGTGCCTGGCTGCTGCGCAAACTCCTGCTGAGCTGCGTTGCCGTGGACCCCACCAAGCCCGGTGCAACGCCTGTGCCGGAGGCTACCCCCACCC
>JAFYOA010000366.1 GCA_017547865.1 Clostridia bacterium | reverse complement strand
GCACAATGCGGATCTGCAGGCCAAGTTTGCTGTCCAGCGCCTCGGCGGCGCTTTTTTCCAATTCTAGTGACGTCATAGGGTTTCCTTTCCAAAATCATTTGCTTTGCTGCATGCAGCATTCGTTGTATGCCAAAAACGTATCTTCGGCAATGGGCTGGCGCTTTTCGGCAAGCTCTTCCACCGTAAACGACAAACCTGTCAGCATGGCGGCTTCCAGGCTTTCGTAGGCTTCCCGGCGAATATCCTCCACCCCGTTGTAGTCGCGGTCGGCAGAGATATAATCTGCGGTGAAGATGATCTTCTCCAAAAGCGTCATCCCCGCTTTGCCGGTGGTGTGGTAGCGCACCGGGCCCAGAATCTCCGGGTCGGTGATGCCAAGCACATGCTCCATATACCCGGCGCCGCAGATCTGGTGCCAGACCTTTGGGGTCTTCCGCTGGGTATCGGTTAATATTATACCAAATTCCTCCATGTATTTCAACTGTTTTTCCGGCGGCGTTTCTTTCATGATATCGTGGAGGATGCCGGCAGTTTCTGCTTTTTTTACATCGGCACCGTAGTGCTTGGCCAGCTTTACGGCTTCTTTGGCCACGCACACACTGTGGTGGTAGCGCTTCTCCGAAAGCATGGGCCGGATGATGTCTTTATATTCACTCAGTTTCATGGTTTCCTCCGCAAAACAACCCGTGTTCTTCCATATAGGCGGCCACACCGGCAGGCACCAGGGCAGAGACATCCTCTCCCCTGTGCCGGGCTTCCCGCACCATGGTGGAAGAAACATCCATAAAGGAAATGTCGGCAATCTGCGTACGGGCATAGGGATGTGCGGCGCGGATTTCTTCGGCATGGGCCATCATGCGGGCGCGGCCATCGGTGCTGCGGGGAGCACCGCACAGCACAGCATTTTGGATGATGCGGGGTGCATCGAACCACTTATCCACGGTGAGGAACATATCTTCTCCCATCAGCAGGAACAGTTCATCCCCCGGGTACTGTTCCTTCAGCCAGGCAATGGTATCCACGGTGTAGCTTTTCCCCTGCCGGCGGATCTCGCAGTCGCTCACCAAAATCTTTTCCTCTCCGGCGCAGGCCAGGCGGCACATGGCCAGCCGGTCTTCCGCAGAGGCAGCATCCGGCACCGCGGCCTTATGGGGAGAGGTGCCTGTGGGAATGAGCAGAACCCGGTCCAGTTCGAGTCGGCGGATATACTCCCGCACAATATGAAGATGACCGTTGTGAATGGGGTTGAACGCCCCACCGTACATACCGATACGCATCTCAGCGGGCCTTGGGCAGGATGATCTTGGGGTCTTTGTCTTTGCGGCGGTACAGAACGAAGCGGGAACCGATCACCTGCACCACTTCGGCACCGGTGGCCTCGGCCAGGCCTTCCGCAGCTTCGCGGGAGGTGATGGGAGAGGATTCCAGCACACGGCCCTTAATGAGTTCGCGGGCAGCCAGAGCATCGTCGGCCTGCTTCACGATCTCCGCACTGGAGCCGGATTTGCCCATGATGAGGATGGTGTCTTCGTTGACGGCCAGAGAGCGCAGATAAGCGCGCTGTTTACTTGTCAGCATAGTTATTTTCTCACTTTCGGTAATTGATCAAAGAGATTCGATGACCCGGGCCAGGGCACCTTCCCACACGGGAACGGTGATTTCGTGGGCCAGGGCTTTCAGTTCGGGGGTGGCGTTGCCCACAGCCACCATACGGTCGGCAGCGGGGGCCATGGAAAGGTCGTTTTCAAAATCGCCCACACAAATCAGGGTGTGCGCGTTCAGGTATTCTTTCAGGAAAAGGACAGAACTTCCCTTACCGCCGTCGATGTTCATGTATTCCACGCCTTCCGGCCAGGAACGGCAGACTTCAAACTGGCTGGCAATGGGAGACTGCTGGGAAGCCCGGCGAATGGCAATGGCGTTTTCTTCGTTATCCACCACCAGCACCATTTTCAGGAATTCATCTGTTTTCCAGGGGCTGCTGGCAGAATAGAACTCTTCCACCGAGAGGACGATAGGCTCTTCAAAGCGGTGCAGGTGCACTTCTTTGATGCAGTGGAACCAGGGTTCTGCCATGCGGAATGCCGCAGGCAGATCGAAGGTCATATTCTGCTTACGCAGGAGCTTGTTGGTTTCTGTATCGTACACCACGGTGCCGCCATAGGCAACCACCGGGGCATTGACGCTGAAAACACCCTCAAAATTCTTCAGATGGGACGGTGCACGGCCGGTACTGACGGTAAAGCGGCCACCCTCTGCCTGGAATCGCCGAATGGCTTCGCAGGTATCGGGTGTGGGGTTATTGCCCGACCAGGTCAAGGTACGGTCGATATCGGAACAAATGAGGATTCCATCGTAGCGGCCCATTATTTTTCCTCCAAAGCCTTCTGCAGCACGTCTTTGAACTTACGCAGAGCAATGCCGCGGTGGCTTACATCGTCTTTTTCCTGTGCGGTCATTTCCGCAAAGGTCTTCTCACCCACCGCGAAGATGGGATCGTAACCAAAGCCGGCTTCGCCGCGGCACTCATGGGTGATGGTACCGGGGCACACGCCTTCGGCTTCCAGCACACGGCCATCCGGGAAAACACAGCAAATGGCGCTGACGAACTGTGCGGTACGCTTTTCATCCGGAACATTTTCCAGAAGGCGCAGCACCTTTTTCTTGCGCTGGCCAGGTTCGGCGTAGCGGGCGGTATTCACGCCGGGTTCGCCGTTCAGGGCATCCACCATCAGGCCGGAGTCATCCGCAATGGCGGGGCGGCCGGTTTCTTTACAGGCCAAAGCAGCCTTAATGTAGGCGTTCTGTGCAAAGGTGGTGCCGTCTTCTTCTGCTTCGGTCAGTTCTGCCGTTACAATGGTAATGCCCAGCGGCTCCAAAATACGGGAGAACTCTTCCACCTTGTGTT
>JAFYOA010000365.1 GCA_017547865.1 Clostridia bacterium | reverse complement strand
TTGCTGAACCAATCCACCGTTTCGCCGTTAAAATCGCTGGGCGTGCCGCAGGAGACCATGTAGTGGCGGCAGGCTTTTTCGGCACCATCGGCCAGTTCTTCCGTCCACTCCGGCTTCATGCCATCCGGCAGGGTGGCAAAATACGTCTCCGGCTGCAGGCTGGCCCGCACATAATCGCCAAAGATCTTGCGGCAGGCGGCGTAATCGCCCTTGGCCGCGGCGGCGGGAATTTCTTCCAGCCCGGGCTGGGTGGAATCCAGCAGTTCGCCAAAAAATTTCGCATCGGTCAGCAAAGGACCCGTGGTTGTATTCATAAAACTACCTCGCTTTTCTTCGGGAAATTACCACAAATCGTTTTCGTTCAGTTCCACCTTGGTGCCATCGGCCATTTGCAGGGTGAACTTTGTATCGTTCACATCCAGAGAAGCCTGCACACCGGTCACGACAGCAGATTCGCCGCCGTCGGGATACAGCACCGTCACCCAGCGGATGTCCTTCCCGTGCAGCCAGTACTGGGCGGCATACACCGGGCGATAGTCTTTCTGCAGGAAGGAATTGCACTTCCAGCCCTGCATTTCCGGGAACTGCACACCCCGGCAAATGGAAAGCCCCGCGGTTTCCATGGGTGCTTCCGGCACCAGCAGGTGGAGAGTATCGGCCTGCAGGTGCATGCCGTCGGCCAAAAGCCTGGGGGCATCCAGGTGCCACAGCACTTCGTAGTCATGCTCGGCATCCGCTGTCAGGCGATCCACCACCACGGCAAAGGGCATGGCGCCCGCCATTTTCTTAAAGAAATACACAGAGCGATCGTGGGTCACGCTCTTGTCCTGTTCAGGTCCGTAACCTTCATTGTACACCGCACGAAGAGAATCCACTTCCGGGGTGAAATGATGCTGCAGGTCTGCTTTTTTATCGATCTCGCCTTTCCACATATAGGTCTTGCGGCGGTTCTGCCCCATGCCATCCACCTGCACGGTGTTGTGGCCGGCGGTAGAAAGGCAGTGCTGCCGTTCTTTGGAATCATCGTAGGCGTAGCGCTCCATTTCCACAAGGTTCATTTTGCGGTCGGCATACAGCAGCACTTCCAGCTTATCTTCGTGCTGGTGGCCGGCGCCAAATTCGCCGCCGTCAAAGTAAAGCCAGGTGTCATCTTCGCCCCAGCCGGTGCGCAGCGTGGCAAGGCCGCCGTTTTCGAAGATATGGTTCAGTTCTGCCGGGGGCGTGCCCTCCTTCTGGCGGGAAACAGCCCACTGCAGCACTTCGTTTTCGGGGCAAAGGTCAATATAAGAAGCAATGGTATAGCCGGCATCTACTGTCCAGCCGTCGTTGATATCCGGCACGCGGCCGTTGGGACGCATAAGATACACATACACCAGCAGGGCGGCTTCAATGCGCCGGGCGGCCTCCGGGTGCACCGGGCGGCCGTAGGCGCGCTGGGCGCGCAGCATCATACCGTAACTGTGCAGCACCGCGCCCTGATAGTCGGTGGAAAGTTCGAACTGGAAGCCATCGGGGTACACCTGCGCGAACAGCTCTTCGTTCAGCTTGGTTTCAGCATAGGTGTACCATTCCTCCGCCAGTTTAAAACAGGGATACTGCAGGCCAATGTACAGCAGGCCGGTCATTTCCATAATCAGCCAGTTGCCGGTGCGGTGGTCGCGACGCAGGCGTTCGCCGTGCTCCCACACAGATTTGCAGAAATCCACCCACAGGTCATCATCAAAAGCAGGGTGATTGTAAAATGTATGCAGCACCTTGGGCCACCGCTGCGACATACGGATGCCGCATTCCAGCGAGCGCCAGCAAAGGGTCTCGTACCCTTCGCAGGGCGGCACCGGCGCCTGCGCCTGGTCGATCCAACTGCGCAGCTGCCGGGCGGTGGCTTCGGCATATTTGTCGTCGCCGGTCTTGCGGTAGGCCTGCGCCATGGTCTCCCATTCCATGTGGCGGCTCAGCTGCCAGGTCCATTCCGGGTAGCCGTTGTAGGTGGGGTTCAAAAACCAATCGATGGGGCCTTCGCCGAAATCATGCGGTGTGCCGCAAGGGGTCATAATGTTCTTCACCGCATCGTCAGCAGAAGAAGTGGTCTGCGTGGTCTCGCCGTTGGGGTTTTCGATCAGCGTGGAAAAGTACACGTCCGGCTGCGCCATTTGCCGCACAAAGGCAGCCAGCAGCCTGCGGCAGGCAGCGTAATCGCCTTTTTCTGCCAGTGTGGGAATCTCTTCCAGCCCGGGCAGGTCGGTACGCAGGTATTCACCAAAAAATTGGGCATCGGTCAGTCTGGTTCCCATAAGAAAATCCTCCTGTGCTTACTGCACCGTTTCATCAAAGGCGTAGGTCTCGCCGTTTTTGCCCACCAGGGTAATCTTCGTGTCGTTCACATCGGCAGAAGCTTCCACAGCGGCAATGGGGCAATCCTCACCGGCGGGGTACAGCAGGGTAACACACCGCAGGCTGGTACCGTGCAGCATGGTCTTGGCGGTCCAGATGGGCCGGTACTCGCCCTGCATCATGGTGTTGCCCATCCAGCCCTGCCATTCGGGGGCGGCAGCGCCGCGCACCATAGCAAGACCAAGGGTCTCCATGGGCATTTCCGGGGTCATCAGGGTAAAATCATCGGCCTGCACGTTCATGCCGTCCACGTCCACCTTTTCCGCATCCAGGTGCCACAAAATTTCGTAGTCGTTTTCGTCTGCGCTTTCCAGGCGGTCGGCCACCAGCAGGAAAGGCTTGAGGTCCATCGGCGGCTTTTTCACCAGCATCACTTTGCGGGAATGTTTGGCGCCCTTATACAGCACAGGCAGCGTGGCGGGGTCCACCGGGGGCAGGCCATCCTTGGGGAAGGCGGTCTCCGTGGAGCCGTTGTTGTAGCCCTCATCGTATACGGCGGCAACCATATCGATGGTCTCGCCCAGGTTCCATTCCATGCCGGAAAGTTCCTGCACCGCAGCGGGATCCCACTTGAATTCCTGCTGGCGGTTCTGGTCCATGCCGTTCACCCGGGCGGTGTTGTGGGCGCGGGTAGAAAGCACATAGGCGCGCATTTCAGAGGTATCATACGCATAGGTACCGGCCTCCGGCAGAATATACTTACCGTTTGCGTACACGGTAAGGTTCAGTTTATCCTGGTGCTGGTGGCTCATGCCGTAGGGGCCGCCATCAAAGGTGGCGTACAGGGCATCTTCGCCCCAGCCGGTACGCAGGGCCGCGGTGCCGGAATACGGCAGAACAACGGAATCAAAATCGGGGCCAATGCCCTCTTTGCCGCCGGTGGCAGCCCACTGCAGCAGTTTGTTTTTCGGGAAATCCTTAATAAACGGCGCCACAAGGCCGGTCAGCGCCATGCCGTGGCCATCGCCGATGTTGGGTTCCACGCCGTCGGGCTTCACCAGTTTTACAAAGAGTTCCAGCATCTTTTCCACGCCGTCGTACAGTTCCTGGGGCATGGGGCGGCCATAAGCCTCTGCCGCATGCAGAATGGCCATGTAGTTGCCAATCACCGCAAACTGGTAGCTGGTGGAAAGTTCTGCCTGGAAACCATCCGGGTATACCTGTTCCTTCAGTTCGCGCTTCAGAATTTCCACAACAAAATCGTACCAGCGGTTGGCGTCTTTCAGTTCCGGGTACAGCAGGGCAATGTGGCCCATGCCGTTCATTTCCATAATCAGCCAGTTGGCGCGCATATGGTCTTTTTCCAGGCGGTTGCCGTGTTCCCACACAGATTTATAAAAATCCACCAGCAGGTCATCGGTAAAGGCCGGGCTCTTATAAAATGTATGCAGCACCTCGGGGAAAGCACCGCTCATGCGCAGACCGGTCTCAATGGTACGCCAGCACAGGGTCTGGTTGCCAAAGGCTTTTTCCGGGGCCACAGCCTGCTTTACCCAGCCGGCAAACTGACGGGCAAAGCACTGGGCGTATTTTTCGTCGCCGGTCTGTTTGTAAGCCTTGGCCAGGTGGCGCCAATGGGGGTGGCGGTTCAGCTGCCAGGTCCATTCTACGTAGCCGTTGGCAGTGGCGTTGAAGGTCCAGTCGATCTCTTCCCCATACTGGTAGGGCGTACCGCAGGAGATCAGCAGGTTACGGCAAACTTTTTCCGCTTCTTCAATGGGATCCTGCACACCGCCCCAGGCACGCATAATCACATCGCCGCCCAGCTTTTCATACAGATCCACACGCAGGTTTTCCCGCACCCGTTTGGCAAAAATTTTACGGCACAGGGCGTAGTCGCCGGCAGCGGCGGCTTCTGCCAGGCCTTCCATACCGGGCAAAGTGGTATCCACCAGTTCGTTAAAAAATACAGCATCGCTCAAGCGCGGGCCAATTACATTTTCAATCATAAAGAGATTTCCTCCAGTGCAAATTTTTCTACTGTAAAGATAACAGCCACGGTCAAAAAAGTCAATGAATTTTGCGGAAATGCATCCGGTGTTTTCGTCGAAATTCACCATGAATTTTTAGCTGAATTGCTCATAACACCTTCTGTTTTAAGGCGTTCACCAAAATAAAAGGCCGCAGCACCAAATGAATGGCACTGCGGCTTACTGTTTGGAAAATTGGAATTTGCGGAATGTCAATTTGTACTTTCTAAAAGCTGGCTATGTTTTCTCATTTCTTTTGTTATGTAATAAAGATAAAGAATCACACAAGGAATGATTGCCAATCCCCACGCCATAGGAGCTGACACGCAAATCAGAAAGAAACTGTTAAATGCCACAGCCATAATGCCTGCTGCGCTTCTACCAACAATCTCCATTGCCGAGGCAGCCAATGCACTCACGCTATATCCCATACCTTGCACCGTATTTCTGAATATCATCAATGTTCCATGGCAAATGAACAGCACACTGACCACTGACAAATACTGTAACGAAGCAATTGCTTCTGCCGAAACAACCTCGCCTAACAACATAAATACCATTGGTTTCTTAAACACAAACAATATTATCCATGCGCTTAAACAATAGATAAGCTGGATCAGCATACCGCTTTTTACACCGTCTTTGATTCGGTCAAAGCGTTTTGCGCCGTAGTTCTGACCAACATAGGTAGCCATTGCTATTCCCACATTTTCCATCGGCATAGTTGCAATTGCTCGTATTTTCTCTCCGCAAACCTGCGCTGCGGCAACTACAGTACCCATACTGTTGACGGAACTTTGCAGAATCATACTTCCGATGGAAGTCACAGAATATTCCAATCCCAAGGGCAAACCGATTACACAGGCTGTTTTCAAATGCTCTTTGGATAGATTTGTGTATGTATTCCCGTTTTCATCTGCAGCTTGAATTACATCGATCTTCTTGAGAATCCACCAGGCACACATAACCACGCTGATAATCTGGCTAAGAACTGTCGCTACCGCAGCCCCTGCAACCCCCATTGGAATTACAAGAATAAATGCAAAGTCCAATATCACATTCAGGCAGCTTGAAATCAGCAAGAAATAAAAAGGCCTTTTAGAATCTCCCAATGCCCGTAGTACCCCCGCAAGGTAATTGTATAAAACTGTTGCTGTCTGACCTAAAAAGATAACGGTAAGGTATTCAACCGACATATCTAAAAGCTCCGGAGGTGTATTCATCCAAATCATAACAGGTCTGACAAAGAAACTCATACCTATGCTGATTACCAGTCCAATACCGATGCTCAAATACAGGCCATTCCAGAAAAAACGATTCATATCTTCTTTGTTTCCTGCACCTACGCTTTGGGAAATCGGTATTCCGAATCCCAGTGCAGAACCCAATGTAAGACCCAACACCAAAACATTTAACGGACCTGTAATTCCAACCGCAGAAAGAGCCTCTACGCCTATGCATCTTCCTACAATTGCAGTATCTGCAAAGCTATATAACTGCTGAAAAATAGAACCCAACACCAATGGGATCGCAAAATTCACCAAAAGAGACAATGGCTTTCCTTGTGTCATATCCAAATTCTTCGTTTTTGACATTTATGATCCCCTTTTATACTCATGGTCAAATTCAAGCCTGATTAATTATTGCGGAGCACCAAAAATCAGAACGTCCGCGCCATCATAATGATGCTGCGCTCCGGCACGGTGAAGCCCGCTTCCACCAGGGCAGCTTTCAGATCTTCCCGTTGCATGGGGATCATGCACACCAGTTTGGAGAGACCGGTTTCCAGCAGCTTTTGCTTGGCAAAGGCAAGGCAGGCGGCCACATCGCCGCCCAGCAGGCCAATGTGAAGGGCAGCCACATTTTTAAAGCGGCGGCCAAGCACCAGCACACTCTCGCCGCAGCCGTACACCATGCCTTCTTCGCACAGCATCCGCACCGTAGCGGCGTTTCCTTTATAAAAGGTTCTGTTCAGGCAGCAAACTTCATCGTAGCCCGCCCAATGTTTCGACAAAAGCGCCGCGGCTTGTGGAAAATCCAGCGGTTCAAACACCGGTACAGCGGTCACTTCCGCATTTTCTGCCAGCAGTGTGGCCTCCAGTGTCTCGGCGGCAATATCCAGCCCATTGCGTCTGGCCAAAGTATACGAAGCAACGTTGCTTCTGCCCGTATACATACGCATGGCCGGCACGCGGTATTTTTCTGCGGCAGCCATCATAGCCTGCCACAGTGCCGTGCCGCAGCCTTTCTTCTGGTAAGCCGGGTCCACACGCAGAGTCTCCAGCCAGGCGGCGCCATCTGCCTGCAGAGAAAAATGTACAAAGCCCATAGGCACGCCATCGGCCTCCGCAACAATCAATTCACCTTTATTCGGGTCAAAAAATTCGTCTTTCACATCATCCAGGTACAGCAAACCCGGGGTCGCTCCCTTTTCAATTTCCAGCAGCCGGGGCATATCTTCCCATCGGCCGGCGCGGCAAACAAATTCCATTGTACATTCCTCCCTTGCTTTTCTTCATGGTACACAAAAAGCGGCGCTTCGTCAAGCCCCGCTTTTCATTATAATATAAGTTTGTTTAAAATTCTTCCAGCGGCACAAAAGCAACGCCAAATTCCGTGGAATTGCCGCCGTACAGCAGGTCGGTATCTTTTCCCTCTGCAAAATAGTGCCGCAGCATATGCTTTGCGGTGAACGGCATCTCCAAATCCCACAATTCCTCCGGGGCGAACCAGCGCAGCTCTCCCTCATTGCTGGTAAAAGCCGGCGCATCCTCCCGCAGGTGAGCAAAAAAGTAATAATTCTGCCGTATCTCACCGTTCTTCAGCCGAAGTGTCACATACCGCATAGTCAGGCCATCCAGCGCGCTTTCATCCAGGCCGGTTTCTTCTTTCAGCTCCCGCAGCACACAGGCGCGGGCATCATTTACCTCCGCAGGTTCAAAATGGCCGCCGGCCGCGCCCACATAAGAATTCCCCACCACTTTAGAACCAAGCCGGTGAAGAAGAAGGATCTTCTCTTCCTGCAGCAAATAAACAGAGGTCATACTACGCAGCTTTCCGTCCATAAAACACCTCCGGTAAAAAGAAAAAACTCCTGGTCGATTGACCAGGAGCAATGTTCCCTAAAAACTGAATAAAGAAAAGCAGTGGAAGAAGAATCGTTGTTTCATTTGAGCGCTTGAACCAAGAAGTATATGGTCAAGCCCTCGGCCTATTAGTACTGCCAAGCTGAACATGTTACCATGCTTACACCTCTGACCTATCACCTTGTAGTCTTCAAGGGACCTTACTAGCTTATGCTATGGGAAATCTTATCTCGAGGGGGGCTTCACGCTTAGATGCCTTCAGCGTTTATCCCGTCCGTACTTGGCTACCCAGCCATGCCGTTGGCACGACA
>JAFYOA010000364.1 GCA_017547865.1 Clostridia bacterium | reverse complement strand
CCAGCAGGGTATCGTCCATATCCCATAAAATGTGTGTGATCATGTTTTATCTCCTTTCGGCATGGTACCAATCTGCGAAATGATGATGGCGGCAAACATCAGGCCGCAGCCCAGGGCTTCCCGCGGGGTGGGCCACTGCTGCAGCAGCAGCGCGCCGCCCAGCACAGCAAACACAGATTCAAGGCTCATAATCAGGCTGGCCATGGTGGGTGTGGTGAATTTCTGGCCGACGATCTGCAGCGTATAGGCAACGCCGCTGGAAAGCACACCGGCATACAGAATGGGCAGTGCTGCGGCAAGGATCCCCTGCCAGGAGGGCTGTTCCAGCATAAGTGCGGGGCCAACGCTGAGCAAACCCACCACGAAAAACTGCATACAGGACAGTTGCACGCCATCCACATGAGGAGAGAAATGATCGATGACCAGAATATGCGCCGTAAATACCAAAGCGCACAGGCCAACATAAATATCACCGGGCGAAACGGTGAAAGACTCGTTCATGCACAGGAAGTAGAGACCAACCACCGCCATAATCACACTGCCCCACACCACAGGCGGCACTTTCTTCTTTAAAAAGAGACCGCACACCGGCACCAGCACCACATACAAAGCGGTGATGAACCCGGCTTTGCCCACGGTGGTCTTTGCAATGCCGATCTGCTGCAGAACTGACGCGGTGCACAACGCCAGACCGCAGAATAAGCCGCCCAACAGCAGCGTTTTGCAGGTTTTGCGTTCTTTTGGGAGCATTTGCCCCTTTTGGGTAACGGCAATGACCGGCAGCAGCACCGCCGAACCGATGAAATTACGGCTGGCAATAAAGGTAAAGGCACCCACATGGTCCATCGCCACGCTTTGGGCCACAAAGGCAAAGCCCCAAATGAGGGCTGCCAGCAACAGCAGCGCGTTGCCCAGCATCGATTTGTTTTTCATATATCCTCCTTCGCCAATTCCTCAGGTTTGAGAGGACGGCAATGCGGTTTGAGCTGCGGCAGAACTGCACCGCAGGCACGGTAGTTTTCTTTGGCCTGTTCCAAAGTCAAGCCATGGTTCTGGTCACTGGGTTCCTGTTCACCACGAATAAACGTATCCACTTCCCACAGGCAGACAGGACAAATAAACGCCAGGGCATTTTCTGCCGGCACGGGCAGGGTGATGCACCCGCAGCAAGGACAGGGGTACTTCTCTGCCGGTTCTTCGGCGGGCTGTGGCTTTTGGCCGTTCCCGCAGCGGCCAAGAATTTGGTCTGGGATATAACGGTAGTTCATAGACTGCAATCAACAACTCCAAATAAACGGTTAAATGCAAAAGCTTTCGCGTTGTGCGGAACGCGCCTCGGGGACTCAGTCTCTAAAACCTTCGCCGCTTTTGATAAGGCGGGCGAAACTTTTGACATGACTGTTTTCACATGGATAACAAGAAAAAGCGGGAATCCGGTCAGCCCGGACTCCCGCCAAAATGATTAGTGATGGAACAGACGGATACCGGTGAAAGCCATGACCATACCATACTTATCGCAGCATTCGATCACAGCGTCATCGCGCACGGAACCGCCGGGTTCGGCAATGTAGGAAACACCGCTGCGGCGGGCACGCTCGATGTTATCACTGAAGGGGAAGAAAGCATCGCTGCCCAGGGCCACGCCGGTGATGTTGGCAAGGTAAGCCTTGCGCTCGGCGCGGGTGAATTCTTCCGGCTTTTCGGTGAAATACTGCTGCCATACGCCCTCGGCCAGCACATCCTCGGCATCATCGGAGATATACACATCGATGACGTTGTCGCGATCCGGACGGCCCATCTTGGGCAGGAAAGGCAGGTTCAGCACCTTGGGATGCTGACGCAGATGCCAGTGGTCGGCCTTATCGCCGGCCAGACGGGTGCAGTGGATACGGGACTGCTGACCGGCACCAACGCCGATGGCCTGGCCGTCCACAGCGTAGCACACGGAGTTGGACTGGGTGTATTTCAGAGTGATGAGAGCCACAATCAGGTCGCGCTTGGCGGAATCGGGCAATTCCTTGTTTTCGGTCACCAGGTTCTGCAGCATCTCTTCGTCAATCTTCAGGTTATTGTGGCCCTGTTCGAAGGTGATACCGAACACCTGCTTGCGCTCGATTTCATCGGGTTCGTAGTCGGGGTCGATCTTCACGATATTGTAAGCGCCGCCCTTCTTGGCCTTCAGCAGCTCCAGGGCTTCTTCGGTGTAGCCGGGGGCAATAACGCCGTCGGACACTTCACGCTTGATAAGGCGCGCAGTGGTTTTGTCACACACATCGGAAAGGGCGATCCAGTCGCCGAAAGAGGACATACGGTCGGTGCCGCGGGCACGGGCATAGGCACAGGCCAGCGGAGACTTGTCCAGACCCTTCACATCCTGCACGAAGCAGGCCTGCTTCAGGGCATCGCTCATGGGCAGACCCAGAGCAGCAGAGGTGGGGCTGACATGCTTAAAGGAAGCAGCGCAGGGCAGGCCGGTGGCGGCCTTCAGCTCTTTAACCAGCTGCCAGCTGTTGAAAGCATCCAGAAAATTGATGAAACCGGGACGGCCGGAGAGGATCTCCACCGGCAGCTCCTTGCCGTTTTCCATGAAGATACGGGCCGGCTTCTGGTTGGGGTTGCAGCCATACTTCAGTGCAAATTCTTTCATTGTTGTTACACACTCCTTGTTTTTTGAAAAACAAAAGGGCAGCTCCGTAATCCTGCGAAGCTGCCCAGACGGTCGGCATTGACACGATCCCTGCTCCCTTGTGGTTCCCCACAAATTCCGTCAGTCACAGGAACTGCTTTAACGTATTTGATTCTATCACATTCCCACCGAAACGTCAAGGAGAAAATACTGGGGGTTCTCCCCATTACACCGGGATAAGAAAAGCGCGGTCTTCATCGATCGTATCTTCGTACCAGTCGTTTTCCTCCCGCAGGCGAGCGAGGCTGGCCCGGTGGTTCCTGGCAATCTCCCACAGCGGTTCCCCCGCCCTGGCAAAATACACCGCTACGGCATTGCCGTTTTCTTTATAAGGAGAAGCCGTATCCACTTCTGCTGAACAAACATAAGTTACCGGCATAATTTCCGCGGTTCGGCAGTGCAGCTGCAGTTCAGTGGTTACTTCCAGAGAATCCGGGGCATCGATATGGTACTGCAGCCCGGTAACAGCACTGAGTTCAGCTGCGGCACGCAGTCGCCCGGCTGCTTTTTCCTTGGCGGAATCCTCCGTGAATTCGCAGATTTTTTCCGCATAGAACGGCATGCCGGTCAAATCGACTCCCAGCAGACAAAGGGTATAACGCCCACGATAATGCAGTCCGCTGTCATCGGCCAAAGCGCTCACAGAACCGCCTTCGCTCCACAAGTCCAGCACCCGGGCGATCTCATGCTCCGGCACTTCAAACCGTGTTTTGCGGGAGAAGCGTTCGATAAAACTGTTCACGCCGCGTTCGAACTGCCCCTGGGCCCGTTCCAGCTTTACCGGGCAGGCGGTACTGTAGGCATCGGTGATGAAATTGATGTTTTCTTCGCTGTAGACGGTTGCTCCCAGAAACATCCTGATCCAGATATCCAGCCGCGTGTTCTCCCCTGCACCGTCCGCTTTGGGAGAAACGGTAACTTCCCCCACCTCCAGGCGAACATCGCACAGGGCCTCATCCCCGGCGCCGGTACAATCCTCCACCCGGGTGAAAGGAATCTCCGTTTCCATATGTTCCAGTGTGGTGCCGTCTGCGGCAGAAAGATACAGCATGGACAGGCAGGCAGCGCCTTTCAGCATCAATTTGCCGTTTGAAACACCCGCTTCCTTCAACCGAATGCTGCAGGTACTGCGCACCAGTGTTTCCACCGGAGGCTTACCCGCCGGCAGTTCCAGGCTGTCTTCCACTGTAAACTGGCTGCTGCACCCGGCAGCAGCGGTGCTGAGTGTAACGGGTTCCTGCAGAAGTTCAAGTCCATCGGCGTTCTGCAGCAGCGGTTCGGTCTTCTTCTCTGCCACATAAGCCACCACAGAAAAAGCCCCGTGAATATCCACTCTTCTGGCGCTGACCGCACGGCAGTTGACGTAATCGCACCGGGCGCGAAGAGAAACGCTTGAGCTGTTTACACCGTGCTTCAATTTGATCTGCACAGAGAATTGCTGGCGGGCCTCACAGGTGCGCACAGCTTCTCCCCTGTTGTCCAGGTACAGCACATGGATCACACAGATGCCGTCACACAGCAGGGTATCCTGCACAACAGAACAGGTGGAAATCTGCGGCGAAAACCGGCACTTCAGTATTTTTTGAATATCCGGGCAATAATCCGGCAGGGTAAAATCAATATCAACGGGATGCTCATGGCAGCCATCGAACAATACTTCAAACCGTTCAAAGGCAGGGGTATAGCTTTGCTCCATACGTTGCGCTCCTTTACTTTTTCTACAAGACTATATGCGCCGGGGGCAACAGATATGCTTGCCATGAAGAAAGATTTGTGCTATAGTAAGAGCAACAGAGTAGGAGAACGCGCGTTAAGTGCCGTGTGGACGGGGAGTTGCCCACGGACGAACACAGTTTTTCGCAGTGCGAAAGGCTCGGCGGTGCGTTTTCCGCATCCCGCTGTACCTCCAACGGATACGTTGGTTCTATTGCGGCGTCTTTGTTTAAAAACAAGGAGGCTATTTTTATGCAGAAAAAACGAATTTCCCCGCAGGATCTGGCACTGATGGCTTTGCTTTTGGCGCTGCAGATCGTCCTTTCCCGCTTCTGTTCTATTCAGGTGCCCGGTGTGAAGATCGGCTTTGCTTTTATTCCCACCGTAATGGCAGCCCGGCGCTACGGCATTTTTGGTGCGGCCACCGTGGCTGGCCTGGCCGATTTTTTGGGCGCTCTTCTCTTCCCCAGCGGCGCATATCACCCCGGCTTCACCGTTTCCGCCATCATCGGCGGTGCATTCTGGGGTTGGCTTGTCTACCGCAAAGTCACCCTGCCCCGGGTGCTGGCTGCGGCGCTTGCCAACAAAGTGGTAGTCACCCTTCTGCTCAACACGCTGTGGCTCTCGCAGATTTTGGATAAGGGTTATCTTCTCCTGCTGCCGGACCGCGTGTTCCAGGCTGTTGTAATGACGATTTTCGAGACCCTGCTGACCATGCTGCTGCTGCGCCATCCCACCATCGATAAACTGCTGAAACAAAAATTCTGATATTCAAAGGAGCTGTGTCATGGCAAGACCCACCAAACGGCGAAGGATATGCGAACTGCCCCGGTTTGAAGAATTCGCCCCCATCCAGCCAAACAGCGACTTCGTGGAAATGACCGCCGATGAATACGAAACCATTCGGCTCATCGACCACGCGGGTCTTTCGCAGGATGCCTGTGCAGCCCATATGCAGGTGGCACGCACCACCGTGCAGGCCATTTATGTTTCTGCCCGGCAAAAGCTGGCTGATATGCTGGTTAACGGCAAACGGCTGGTGATCCGCGGCGGCGCTGTGGAGCCTTGTGCCGATTCCGCCTGCCGCTGCAGTGGCTGCCACAAAAAATTTTGTGGAGAAAACAAACAGGGCTGCTGCCCGGAAAACTGCCGGTGCAGCGAATGATTATTGACATATGACACAAACTCTGCTACAATAACAGCAGCAGGACCGCATTTGGCTTGCCGGTGCGGTCTGTTTTTTCAAGGAGGATATGCAAATGAGAATTGCAGTACCATACGACAATGGCCTGGTGTTCCAGCACTTTGGCCACACCAAATGCTTTAAGCTGTACGATATCACCGACGGCAAGATCACCAACGAAGAAGTTGTGTTTACCATGGGCAGCGGCCACGGCGCCCTGGCCGGTTTTCTGGAAATGTTCGGCGTTGGCGCACTGATCTGCGGCGGTATCGGCGGCGGTGCCCGCAATGCCCTGGCCCGTGCCGGCATTGACCTGTATCCCGGCGTGACCGGAAGCGCCGACCGGGCAGCAGCGGCTTTGGCTGCCAACAACCTGGTATTTGACCCCGACACCGTATGTGACCACCACGACCACGGCGAAGACCATGATTGCGGCGAACACGACTGCGGTGACCATGAATGCGGCCACGATTGCGGCAGCTGCCACCACGGGTAAAACATAATTAATAAAGAACTGCCCGAAGAGGATCGATTTGATCTTCTTCGGGCAGATTTTTTTAGCCTTGCATAATATTTGTTTTGGGCTTGTAAAACTTTTTGGCCAGCAGCCAGCCGATACAACCGGTAACCACCAGAATGCTGATGATTTGCGAGGTGGACAAAGCACCCACAAAACCGCGGTAGGTATCACCACGGAAAAACTCCAGAATAAACCGGGCGGGCGCGTAAGAGAACAGGTACACCAGGATCAGCCGACCTTTCAGCACACCTTTGAACAGCAGGTAAAACAGCACCATGCTCAAAAGGAAGTTGAAACCGGCTTCTACCAGCTGCACCGGGAAACGCGGCACACCGTTGGCCTGTTCGATCAGGCACTCCGTGTATACAAAACCGTGTTCCCATTCCATGCCATAGCAGCAGCCGCCCAAAAAGCAGCCAATGCGGCCAAATGTGTGGAACAGCGGAACAACCGGCGCCAGCATATCGGCGTAATCGCCCTTATCCAACCCCTTTTTATGAATATAAATCAGGGCTGCCACAGCGCCGCCGCCCAGGCCGCCGTAAAATACACCGCCGCCGAACAGCATGGCGATCACTTCCACAATGCTCATAAAAGAGGTGATCTGATATCCGTTCTGGAACGCACGGATCACCAGCGGCAGAGTGACAATGGCATACAGAATATGAGCTCCCACCAGCACGCCCACAGCAATGAGCAGCATGAGGAAAATGTTGGTATCATCGTCGCCCTTTTTGCGGCGATTGGCAATGATACAGAATGTAAAGCCGGCAACCACCGCGCCAATGGCGGCAAACAGACCGTAGCTGCCGATCTCGCGGCCGGCAATATTGATAATAGGATACATGAGGACCTCCAAAAAATTCTGCAGACAACAAAACAGGAACCGCATGGGTTCCTGTTTCATTTATCTGCACAGGATTGTGCGGATATGCACGTTGCTGTAACCTAAGATTACATACCGGCCATAGCCATAATGCAAGCGCAAATGGGGAGGCAAGAGCAGATAGCGCAACCCAGAGCGGTGAAGCAGGTGCCGATGATGCCCAGAACCAGACCGGCAGTAGCCATACCCTTGCTGGGGCAAACCTTGCGGGCCTTAACACCAAACACGATACCCAGAATGGAGAGGATCAGCAGAATGATGTTGGCATAGGGAATCCAGAACAGAACGATACCGCAGATACCGCAGACCAGAGCGGCGATGGCGAGACCATTGGACTGTTTTTCCATGAGATTAACACTCCTTCAGAAATGATATTGCTGTATAACACAGCACTTTAATGAATATTATAGCAGATATTTTGTCGATTGCAATACGTTGCGAGAGAAAATATGTATTTTATTTCACATTATTTTAACAGTTCATTCACATTTTACGGGCACAACCTTTTCAGCGAATCACGGAGATTCCTTTCAGCTTTGCACCGGGGGCAGCCTCGTCCAGCACGATCTTCACCGTGCCGGTGCGCACCACCGGGAACATACAAATGCGCTTATGCCCCACCGTTTTGCCGTAGTACAACGGCTGCAGACGGGCGCCGTAGCGGGAAGGTCCGATCTCCACATGGAAAGCCTCGATTTTTTCGCCATCGGTCAGGTCTTCTTCCAGCACAACACCGGAAACCAGCTGCTCATCCGATTCTTCATCTGCAAAATGCAGCGTATACACATTTTCTTCGTCGGTGAAATCACGGGTGACCACACCGTCTTCAAAACGGCGGCGAATTTCTTTTCCAAGCCCAAGGAGAAGCTCTGCATCTTTTTCAGGCAGCAGGCCGCGGCGGTCCGGACCGATATTGATAAGGAAATTGGCATTGTTTCCAACGGAAGTGCAGTACAAGCCGAAGAGTTCCTCCGGCGTTTTCAGCATATGTTCATTGCAGTCACTGTAGAACCAGGTGTGTCCTCGCATGCAGAAATCGCATTCCGCCGGCAGGTAGCAGCCGCCGGCAATCTTCTCCGGGGAAACAGCATCGATGGCGATATCCACCGCCTGTACAAAGGAACGGTTATCGACACCGGCCACACCGGATTCGTTGCCGATCCAGCGGGTATCGGGATCCCACATATTGAACACAAGGATCTCCGGCTGCAGGGTACGGATGACCCGGATGATCCGCTCGGTATCGTACTGATGATCACCGGAGCCGCAGCCGTCGAACCACAGGTAATCGATCTTGCCGTAATTGGAAAGCAGCTCGGTGATCTGATTTACAAAATAGTCGTCGTATTCTTTGGCGCTCCAATCGCGGAATCCGGCCTGGGCGGGCGAATAATACAGACCAACTTTCAGGCCTTCGACGCGGCAGGCATCGGTAAATTCCTGTACAACGTCACCTTTACCGTCCTTCCAGGGGGTTTGGGCTACGGAATAATCACTGTATTTGCTGGGCCAGTTGGCAAAACCATCGTGGTGCTTGCAAACCAAAATAGCATAGCGGGCACCGGCCTCTTTGGAAATACGTGCCCACTGGCGGCAATCCAGTTCGGTGGGAAGAAAACCTTCTACGGGCATGGGCAATCCATCCCAGTCTACATGGCCTTCGTAAAATGTACGGATACCAAAATGAAAAAACGTACCGAATTCCCAATCCTGAAAAGCGGACTGGCCCGGCGTGGGGATACGTGTAAGATTCATAACAACAACTCCTTTGGTTGGTTCTGCCTTCATTATACGGCCTGCAAAAAGCAAATGCAATAGGCAGAGAAAAAGGTTTTCGTTGTGTGTCGGGCAGAAACGTGCTATACTGTATGTGTCTGTTCCCTGTTGTTTATTTCTGCGCCTTCGGGCGTTTCTATACTATATGAAACGAAAAGGAGTTTTTATGGAACGAGTACGAGATTACCTGCACCGTACGGATAAAATCTACTGGCTGCTCATCACAGCCATATCCGTGTTCAGCCTGCTTTTGCTGAAGAGTGTTTCCCGTGCCACGGCAACGGATTATTTTCAGACCCAGTTGATCGCCATTGTGCTGGGGTTTGCCGGTGCGTTTTTCATTACCTGTTTTGATTACCGCAGCATGGCAAAGCTATGGTACCTGGTGGCGGCTTTTTCCGTTTTTCTAATGGTCTATACCATTTTGTTCGGTATTTCCATTACCAGCAGCGGCGGCGTGAATGCCCGCGCCTGGATCGAGATCGGCGGGCGAACCTTTCAGTCCTCGGAGCTGGTAAAGATCGCATTTATGCTCACCTATGCCAAACATCTTTCCATTCTGAAAGAAAGACGGAAGTTGGATAAATTCTTCCATGTGTGTCTGTTGGGCATGCATGCGCTGGTGCCCGTGGTATTGTGCCACCTGCAGGGCGACGACGGCGCGGCGGTGGTGTTCCTTTCCATGTTTCTGTTTATGAGCTGGGGTGCCGGTGTGCAGGCACGGTACTTTGTGCTGGTAGGCGCAGCCGCCCTGGTGGCCATACCCGTGCTGTGGAACTACGTGATGGAGCCCTACCAGAAAGACCGCTTTACCGCTGTGTACAACCTGGATGACCCCACGGTAATTATGAACAACGGCTGGCAGCAGTACCAGGCGCGCACCTCCATTGGCAGCGGCAAGCTGTGGGGTGCGGGGCTGTTCAACGGCCCCCGTGTGGAAGACAGCATGGTGACCTTCCAGCACAGTGACTTTATCTTCTCCGTTGCCGGTGAAGAGCTGGGATTTATGGGCTGTACCCTGCTGATTTTACTGCTGGCGGCTTTGCTGCTGAAAACACTGCATGCCGCTTACAGTGCTCCGGACACCCTGGGTACCTGCATCTGCTTCGGCTTTTTCGGCTTGGTGTTTGTGCAGAGTGTGGTGAACATCGGCATGTGTCTGGCTATTTTCCCTGTAATGGGTGTTACCCTCCCCTTCTTCAGTGCCGGCGGTTCTTCTG
>JAFYOA010000363.1 GCA_017547865.1 Clostridia bacterium | reverse complement strand
CGAGTATTTTCGCCGGGAGTTTGAAAACCTGCTGCTGTGGGTATTCGGCCTGAAAGACACCCCGGAAGTGGTGGGCGTGGACCACACGGAAGAAAAAGTGATGCTGCGCAACACGATTATGGCTGCGGTACACAAAATTTATTTAGAGACCTATTTTGCCGCTTTGCGGGAGAATACCAAAACCGAAGAATAAAGAACAGCCGGAGAGCCATTGCCATGACTTTCCGGCTGTTTTGTTTTGAAAGGGGAGTCCCTGCAAGTGAGGTTTTCCCTTTTTTGTTTGCAGTTTGCATTTGACCTCACAGTATGCTTGTGAGCGAAGAATAGACTTAAAGCAAAACGATTGCCGCTGCGCTTGCCACAGCAGACGGGAGTGGGGGATCCCTGGAGTTCGCGTATCGCGACCTCATGTGCAAGTTTGCGTTCAGCGGGTATTGTCTGCCCGCTGCATGGGATGCTCTTTCTTCGGCGTCACATCCGAAAGAGAACGGTCCAGAAACATCAGTCCGCGCTGCAGGGTTTTGTCGCCGTATTTTTCCCGCAGGGTATCCACCGCGGTCTCCAGCTTTTCCACCCGCTCCAGGGTCTTCGCCTCGGGCAAAAAGCTGAGCTGAGCTTCTTCTTCGTCCTCAAAACCAGTGGCTGTCACCCCCAAAAGCCGCACCGGCCGGGTGGGCTTATGGGTTTGGTACAGCTTGTAGGCTGCATCAAACAGTGCCTTGGCGGTGTGATTGGCGGGTTCCAGCCGACACTGGCACTCCTGTTTTTGCAGGGTGTTATCTTTTATGGTAAGCTGCACCGTGCGGGCGTTGAACCCAGCCTCCCGCATCCGGGCAGAGACACTTTCGCACAGCACATAAAGGGTAATGCGAATGTCCTCCGGCGAGGTAAGGTCGTGGGCGGCGGTGGTGCTGTTGCCTATGCTTTTCACCGGGGGCAGCTGATCCGGACGCAGCACAGGGCTGTCGTCCTCCCCGTTGGCATATTTGTGCAGCTGAGGGCCAAGCTTGCCCAGGGTGTATTCCAAAAAACGCACCGGCGCGTGGGCCAGCTGGCCAATGTTTGTAATGCCCCGGCGGCGCAGTTTTTCGCAGGTGGCCGGCCCGGCAAAAAGCAGTTCCCCCACCGGCAGGGGCCACACTTTTTCTTTAAAATTCTCCCGGCTCAATATAGTCACGGCATCGGGCTTTTTCATATCGCTGCCCAACTTGGCAAACACCTTGTTGAACGACACCCCCACGGACACCGTGAGCCCCAGTTCCTTCTTCATGCGCTCCCGCAGCTCGTGGGCAATTTTCTCCCCGCTGCCGAAAAGCAGCCCGCTGCCGGTCACATCCAGCCAGCATTCATCGGCACCAAACGATTCCACCTGGTCGGTGTACTGGCTGTACATCTCCCGCGCCGCCCGGGAATAGGCCATGTACCGGTCGAAATGGGGCGGCACAAAGAGAATATTCGGGCACTTCTGCCGCGCCTGCCACAGGGCCTCTGCGGTACGGATGCCATAGCGCTTGGCCACCTCGTTTTTGGCCAGCACAATGCCGTGGCGCGCTTCGGGGTCGCCGGCCACCGCCATGGGAATATTCCGCCATTCCGGGTGCTGGATGCACTCCACCGAGGCATAAAAGTTATTCAGATCGGAATGCAGCACAACGCGGTCCATAGCGGTTCTCCTTTCAAAAAAATCACGAACATTCGTTCTGTATACAGTATAGCACGCCGGGGCAAAAAGTGCAATTGTAAATTTTTTGCTTTTTATTGACAGCCCCCCCTCGCTGTGTTACATTAAAATTGAAAGAAGGTGAGTGCCATGAACCGCAAAAAAACGGCTGTTCTCTGCGCAGTTTTGCTGCTCTTTACGGCGCTTTTGGGTGCCTGCACCACAGCAGAAACAGCCACCTACCCCGAACCGGAAAACTATACCCAGGCCGACGTTCCTTACGATGCCATGGATGAAACCGATGCGGGATTTGTTTCCTTGTTGTGGAACGAAGAAGACTGGGCGCAGTACCTTGTAGGGCACTACGGGTTGAAAGAAGCCATCCGCGTAGACGGCGAGGTGTACTTCACCAACCAGCTGGGCGGGCTGGGAACGACAAAAATCGTCCCGGCGGATGCGGAACCCCTTGGCTTCACCGTGGAGCCCTGTGCGGAACTGACCACCCCGCAAACCGACCTGCAGACCAACTACGCCCCCGCCGGCTGTGCGGTGTACAAAGGCTGGTGGACGGTGGTGCTGCCCGACGAAAGATCAGAAGACTGGGAAATGTTTTTTGTACAGACAGAACCGGGCGGCAAATACTATGCCCTTATGTTCGTGCAAAGCCGCACCCGCCCGCCGTATTACGACGAAGGGCAGTGGATGCTCCACCCGGAGAACGCAGCAGAAACCGAATGAGGAGAACGAATATGAAAAAGCGTATTCTTTGCATCGCATTGGCATTGGTATGCTTTGCCTGCGGCGTCGTCCTTGGCGCACAATGGCGCAGCCCCACCGACGACCGGCCCGCCTATATTTTCAACGATTACGGCACCATGGGCGACGCTGCCATGGGCTTTAACAACGACACGCCCGGCGAGCAACTGCCCCCGGAAGCGCAGTGGGTGGCCGCTGTGCATAAAAACAATGACACCATGGAAGTGACGGTGTACATCAAGGAAAACAGCGGTGTGCCCGTGACCAAAGAATTTGTGGAAGCCTCTGTAAAAAATACAGAAGGCTACACCCTGAAAGGCGTGTACACCTCCCCCATGACCATGGAAGAAGCACTGGAACGGATGCAGTTTATCAAAGTTGTTCTTCAGGAGTACGGCTCCGATGAGGTATGGGGTGAAACGCCTTGGCTTATCTGTGAGATCGCCACGGATGAAGAACACGGTGTGCACATCCGCGCCGCCATCAACGACCCCATTTGGGGACAGGCAGGCTACACCGACAGTGACAAAAATTCCCTTGTTGCCTGTGTGAACAGGATCGGCGGGAAACCTTCCATCGGCACCCGCGGCCGCGTGGTGTGGGTGGATTATATCGAGCCGCACCAAGGCTTCAGCCTGGCCACCTATGCCCAGTACCCCTACAACCAGGAAATGGTGTGACCGCAGCCGCTCTCCTTTCGCTGGGAGAGCGGTTTTTTCTTATGTTTTTCTTGCACTTATGCGCCGGGTGTGCTATGATAAATTGAACCATTGTGTTCATATAGTTTTGTAAACAGTAAAAAGGAGTGTTCTGTATGTCTAAAAAGACCGTGGCCGTTGTGTTCGGCGGCGCTTCTTCCGAATATGAAATCTCTCTGCTTTCCAGCGCATCCATTCTGCGCAATCTTTCCCGCGAAAAGTACGATATCCTCTGCCTGGGCATCACCCGCGAGGGCCGCTGGTATCTGTACAACGGCAATGT
>JAFYOA010000029.1 GCA_017547865.1 Clostridia bacterium | reverse complement strand
GGTCAATTTGCAGGCACCCTGCTGCGGGGCACACCAGCCAACACCATGGGTGAGACCGGAAATGTCACTGATTTCGCGGGATTTTACCCACTTGCCTTCTTCCGGGATCGGAGCCGGGCCATGATTCGGGCCCTTGGCAACTGTGCACATCTTTTCCACTTCATGGGAAATAATCATATTGGTACTCCTTTCGGTTTATGGATATGTGTAGACACAACCAGTATCATTATAAAGGCTTTGCGCGAATTTCGCAAGAGGGAGGCTGCAAAAACCGATATTTTTTTCACACAATCGGGTTCTTGTTGCTTCTGCCGAAAAAAGACGGGAAATTTTTACGTTTTCGTTTCTTGTGAAAAGCGCTTTGCCGTGCTACAATGTGCGTAGAAAATCCGCCTTTGCGGTAAAAGGAGTGTATATACAATGATCCTTCGTCAGCTGATGACCAACCGAATCGTGAACCCCCTGGGTTTCGATCTGGGCGAACCGTCCCTTTCCTGGATTGTGGATGAAACCGAAGCCAAAGCCCAGCGCTGGGCCCGTGTGGAAGTGGCCGCCGATCCCGATTTTAAAAACATTCTGATGGATACCGGAGAAGATGCCGGCCTTTCTTCTTTGGATGTGCGCGTGACCTGCCCCCTGCAGCCCTACACCCGCTATTACTGGCGCGTGACCGTGTGCGCCGACAACGGCGACACCGCCACCAATTCCGCCTGGTTCGAGACCGCCAAGATGGGCGATGCCTGGCAGGGCAAGTGGATCACCCCGGAACTGCCCAAAGGTGTAATTCCCGTGGTGCGCAAGACCTTTACTTTAAATGAAAAGCCGAAGACTGCCCGTGCTTACTTCACCGGCCTGGGTCTGTACGAACTGTACATCAACGGTGTGAAGGCCGACGATGAATACCTGACCCCCAACTGCACCGCCTACGATAAGTGGCTGCAGTACCAGACCTACGACATCACCGACCTGCTGGTGGAAGGCGAAAACACCGTGGGCGTGATGATGGGTTACGGCTGGGCCATGGGCCGCTTTGGCTTTAACCCCACCGATAAACCCTGCTACGAGACCAATAACCTGGGTTCCCCCAGCAATATTTTTACCGATACGTTTATGCTGCTGGGCGAACTGCGCATGGACGACACTGTGCTCGGCACCGACGATACATGGCAGTGCGCGCCTTCTCCCATTGATTTTGGCGGCATTTACGAAGGCGAACGCTATGTGCAGGCCAACGAAATTGAAAACTGGAACCTGCCCGCCGGCGACGGCTATACCTGGAACGCCATGAAGGTGATCGACAAGCCTGATTACATTGCCGAACCGGAAGCCCGCCTGAGCCTGCCGATCAAGTGCATCGAGCGCCGCACCCCCAAGCTGATCATCACCCCCAAGAACGAGTTTGTTCTGGATATGGAACAGGTGATGAGCGGCTGGGTGGAAATGAACCTGAACGCCCCCAAGGGCATCACCGTCCGCCTGCTGTTCGGCGAACTGCTGCAGGATGACTGCTTCTACAATGCCAATATGCGTTCCGCTCTGGCGGAATACCGCTTTGTTTCCGATGGCCGTCCCACCAAGCTGCGCCCCTACTTTACCTTCTACGGCTTCCGTTATGTGAAGATCGAAGGCCTTGAGACCGTGGATCCCGCCGATTTCACCGGCTGCGTGCTGTGTTCCGATCTGCGCCAGACCGGCGTGATCGAGACCGCCAACCCCAAGGTGAACCGTCTGTTCCTCAACAGCCTGTGGGGCCAGAAGGGCAACTTCGTGGACGTTCCCACCGACTGCCCCCAGCGTGACGAGCGCATGGGCTGGACCGGCGACGCGCAGGTGTTCTGCTCCACCGCCGGCTTCCATATGGATTGCTACGCTTTCTACACCAAGTACTGCCGCGACCTGTATGAAGAACAGAAGATCGCCGAAGGCAAGGTGCCGGATGTGGCTCCCATTATGGTGAAGAGCCGCTTTAAGGACGGCAACGATATGAACCAGGGCCGCTGCGGCTGGGCCGATGCCGGTGTCATCGTTCCGTGGATGACCTACCTCTATTCCGGCAACAAGAAGATTCTGGAAACCGGCTTTGACGGCATGAAGGCCTGGGTGGAATGGGTGCACCGCAACGAAGAGGGCGAAGACGGCCTGTGGCTGGGCAACCGCTTCCACTATGGCGACTGGCTGGCCATGGACGGTGCCAAGTCCGGTTTTGACAACGACTACTGCCTGGGCGGCACAGACCTGACCTTCCTGTGCTCCGCTTATTACTATTATTCGCAGACCCTGGTGGCCAAGGCTGCCGGCGTGCTGGGCCGTACCGGCGAACAGGCTTTGTATGAGCTGCGCGCCAAGAAGACCCTGGATGCCATCTGCAAGGATTTCTTCACCGAAACCGGCCGCTGCGCCGCCGATACCCAGACCGGCCTTGCCATGAGCCTGTTCTTCGGCCTGTGCGAAGATCGTTTTATCGCCAAGACCGTGGAGCGTCTGCTGCATAAACTGGGCCTGAACAACAACTACCTGCAGACCGGCTTCCTGGGCACACCCTGCCTGTGCCGTGCTCTTTCCAACAACGGCGCCAACGATATGGCTTACACCCTGCTGCTCAACGAGAACTTCCCCAGCTGGCTGTACGAAGTGAACATGGGCGCCACCACCGTGTGGGAACGCTGGAACAGCGTGCTGCCCAACGGCAAGATCAGCGGCATCAGCATGAACTCCATGAACCACTACGCCTACGGCGCGGTGATGGAGTGGGTATACCGCAACGTGCTGGGCATCAACCCGGTGGAAGAAGTTCCCGGCTTTAAGAAGATTCGCCTGGCACCCCAGCCGGATGCCCGCCTGGGCGCTGCTTCTGCCACTTTCGATTCTCCCTGCGGCACCTACAAGAGCGCCTGGAAGACCACCGAAAACGGCTTTGCCTATGACTTTACCATTCCCTTTGGCTGCACGGCCGAACTGGAACTGCCTTGCGGCCATAAGCAGACTTTGACCGCCGGCACCTATCACTTTGAATAATTCTATGCCATAAAACGAGCGGCTTCCCCAAAAAGGGAGGCCGCTTGCTTTTTTGGCGAAACGCCTAATTTGCTGCCGCTTTTTTGTGCCGTTTTCCAACTGTCTTTTCCCCGTGGAATGCGCTATAATCAAGCTGAAGAAGCTGCTATTCTTTTAGTTTGGAAAAAAGGAGCCTGCTCTATGAAATTCGATCTGAAACTCGGTACCGCCTACCATTCCAACCGTATCCTCCGCCATGTGGATGAGGATATGGATGATATCATTCGCCACCATATGAACCTGGTGGTGCATATGTTCACCCACAACGATCTGGATCGTCACTACCATGTGATGAAGGATATTATCGCGCTTTCTGAGGCCAAGGGCCTGGAGGTGTGGGTGGACAACTGGGGAATCGACGGCGGCCCCGGCGATAAAGCCTATTTCCCCGCCACCGACCCGGATTCTCTTTCTGTTTTCTCCGATGGCACCCGTCATCGCATCAAGCCCTGCTACAATAGCCCCTCTTTCCGTAAGTTCACCAAAGAATGGATCGACGCTGTGGCCGATATCGGCGGCAAGGCGATTTTCTGGGATGAACCCCACCTTGCCGTAAGCGGCGAGCACGGCTTTACCTGCTGCTGCAAGCAGTGCCAAAAGCTGTTTGAAGAGCGCTATAACCGCAAAATGCCCACCGTGCTGGATCCCGATCTGGTGCAGTTCCGTACCGATACCATTGTGGATTACTTTACGGAAATGACCAACTATGCCCACGCAAAGGGGTTGGTCAATACCGGCTGCATTATGTTCGATCCCGGCCACGGCATCAGCCTGGATTCCATCGGCCGCCTGCTGTCCATTCCGCATTTTGATAACGTGGGCTGCGACCCCTACTGGTGCGGCGTGACCGACGATGCGGATGAAGTGTACGAATATGTGTATTCCCGTTCCAAGCGCGCCATCGATACGGCCAACGAATATAAGAAAGACCACAACATCTGGCTGCAGGCCTATTCTTTCCCTGCCGGGCGTGAAGAAGAAGTGATGGTGGCCGCCGAAGCCGCTTACGATGCCGGTGCCCGCACTATTCTTACCTGGTCTTTCCGCGGCGGCGAATCCAACGATTACCGTGCCGCCAACACGGAGAAGATCTGGGATCTCACCGGTGAAATTATGCTGCGCCTGCGTGCCCGCTACTACGGCGAACTGATGGAGGGCATCCGCGCCAGAAGAGCCGGCAAATAAGTTATCTGCCTGTTAAAAGACCGCTGCGGCTGTCCGCGGCGGTCTGCTTGTTTTGCGGAGTTTTACGAATTTGTAAAATTGCGGCGGTGCAAGGGAGAATTCTTGACAGGGTACCATATTTTGTTTAGAATAGTAAATGATAAAACTGCCGCGGAGGTGATTGGTTTGGGCAAGAAAAACAAGGATTTTGAAGAGCGTTTGTATGAGGATTTTTTCTCTTCTCAAACCTACCGCACCGTAAACCGTGCCGGCAGTGTGATTGGCAAAATTGTGAATAAAGCGGTGAACGAAGGCCTGGACCGCCTGGAAAAGACCGACTTTTATAAAAAGACGATGCAGGAACAGGAAGGCCGGGACTTTGTGGATGTGGAACCCGAAGATGTGCGGGAGACCACGCCCCCCGAAAAGCCGAAAAAGCCGAAGAAAAAGGAGAAAGCGAAGGTTTATACCGTGGAAGAAACGACCCCCGTACAGGAAAAACCCATGAAGGAAGTTCACCTGCCCAGCAACGCGCCGTTCTATGCGCTCGGCTTTACCTGGCTGGCGTATTCGCTGCTGCTGCCCGTGTATCGGCTGTCCGATTATCTCCTGGCTGCCGGACTTTCCCTGGCGGCGTTTGCGGCGGCAAAGGTGCTGTGTAAGGGCAAAAAGGTGCTGGTGCCTGTGGAGGAAGAGTCTGCTCCCGAAAAGAAAGAAACTGCCGATGAAAAAGCTTCCCGTACCGGCGACCCGGAGGCCGACCGGCTGATTGCAGAGGGTGAAAAGTACCTGCAGGAGCTGGCCAGGGCAGATATCCGCATCGACAACGAAAGTGTTTCGGCCGGCATTCGCCGCATGGAAGTGGCCTGCCGCAGCATTTTCTCTTACATTGAAGAACACCCCGCCAAGGCCGGGCAGATCCGCAAGTTCATCAACTATTACTTGCCCACCACCATGAAGCTGCTGAACACCTACGACCGGCTGACCCGTCAGGGCGTGCAGGGAGAAAATATTTCTTCCACCATGTTCGATATTGAGGCTATGATGCAGACCATTGCCTCTGCCTTTGAAAAGCAGCTGGATAATCTGTTCGAAAACGAAGCGCTGGATATTTCCACCGATATTTCTGTGTTGGAGACCATGCTGCAGCAGGAAGGCCTGACCGGCGAACAACTGGAACTTTGATCACGGCACAGCCGTAAGAATTTTACACAATCATACATTATAGAAGGAGAACTGTACCATGAGCGATATTAAACTGACCCTGGATGAACCCGTGCCTACCCTGACCCTTGACCTGGAAGAGGAAGAAGCCCCCAAAGCAGAACCTGTGACCGTGGAAGACGTGGAGCTTTCTGCGGAAGAGAAAAAAGTGGTGGAGGAATTCGCCAAGAAGATCGACGTGACCAACAGCACCCAGGTGCTGCAGTACGGTTCTGCCGCCCAGAAGAAGATCGCAAACTTTTCCGATACCGCCCTGGACAGCGTGCGCACCAAGGATCTTGGCGTGATCGGCGACGACCTTTCCAACCTGATCGTGGAGCTGAAGGGCTTTGAAATTGAAGAAGAGGACAACGGCTTCTTTGGCTTCTTTAAAAAAGCCGGCAATAAACTGCAGGGCCTGAAGGCAAAATACGAAAAGGCCGAGGTGAATGTGGACCGCATTACCGAGACTCTGGAAAACCACCAGATCCAGCTGCTGAAGGACATTGCCATGCTGGATAAAATGTACGAGATGAACCTGGATTACCACAAGGAGCTCTCTATGTACATTCTGGCGGGCAAAAAGCGCCTGCAGCAGGTGCGCAGCGAAGACGTTGCCGCCGCTGTGGCCAAGGCCAACCGCACCGGCCTGGCCGAAGATGCCCAGGCTGCCAACGACCTGGCCGCTATGTGCGACAGCTTTGAAAAGAAAATTCACGATCTGGAACTGACCCGCATCGTTTCCGTGCAGATGTCTCCCCAGATCCGTTTGCTGCAGAACAACGACAAGCTGATGGCGGAGAAGATCCAGTCCACCATTGTGAACACCATTCCTCTGTGGAAGAGCCAGATGGTGCTGGCCCTGGGTGTGGAACACTCTGCCCAGGCTATGAAGGCACAGCGCGCTGTAACGGATATGACCAACGAGCTGCTGCGCAAGAACGCCGAAATGCTGAAGATGAGCACCATCGAGACCGCGAAGGAATCTGAGCGCGGTATTGTGGATATGGAGACCCTGCGCAACACCAACCAGTCCCTCATTTCCACCCTGGATGAAGTGATGAAGATTCAGGAAGAAGGCCGGCAGAAGCGCCGCGCCGCCGAGCAGGAGCTGGGCAAGATCGAAGGCGAGCTGAAGCAGAAGCTGCTGGATATCCGCGGCTGAGTGGGCAGTGCCCACAGACAAGTCGCGGGGAAGCAGGGTGCGATTTTTCTGTAAGCGGTCGCGGCGGGAGTGAACTGAAAAAGTTTCGAGCAACCCTTTAAAAAGCCTTGACCGAAACTTTTGTGTTGCCGCAATTCGCAATCTTTTAAGCTTTGGAAACAGGAGAAAACCAATGAAACAAGCAAACGCTAAGAAAAGACTCATCGCGGTGGCTGTTATGCTGCTGTGCATACTGGTGTCTTTCCCTTTGGGTGTGCGCACGGCGCTGGCCCGGGGCGACGATGCCGCCATGGAGGCTTTTTATGACGACGGCGTGTACGATGTGCTGACCGCCGATGCGGAACTGGCCGCCAATATTCTGCGCAGCTCCAAGGTGATTGTGCAGGATATGAAGGACTACAGCGATGCGGGCAAGCTGCAGCTGGCCCAGCAGGAGCTGGAGACCGCCTACCGCCGGTACGAAAGCAGCCTGGCCAAAAAGAACACCGGCCGCGATACCGTGACGGAAATGGTGGGAGCGTACAATGCGTTCCACCGGGCGGTGCTGCAGTGGCTGGATGCCGCGGATGCTGCCATCGATGCCATGGGCGGTGAGTACGGCACCTACCATACGTTTGCGGAAAAATTCCGCACCAACCACAATTTCCTTCTGTACAGCGATTACAATGCCGAAGCCGGGGCTTACAATCTTTATTTTGAAGAGCCTGTGGTGAAGGCGCTGGGCGGCCTTTCCTTTATGGGTGAACTGCCGCTGCTGGTGGAGGATGCAGCCGAATGAGAAAACACGTGTTTTTAAAGCGGCTGTTGGCGTGCTGGCTGGCGGTGTGCCTGCTGGCAGCCCTGGCGCTGCCTGTGTTGGCGGCACCGAACCGTCCTGCCGGCACCTATGTGCTGGATGATGCCGATGTGCTGTCTCTTCAAACGGAAAACACACTGAATTCGGATGCGGAAACGCTGTATGACACGACCGGCGCCGAGCTGGTTGTGGTGACGGTGAATTCCACCGGCGGCGATATTGCCGGTTTTGCGGAAGATATTTACCGCAGCTGGAACATCAGCAATGCCGGCATCCTGCTGGTGCTTTCCATTGGAGAAGACGACTACTACGCCCTGTACGGCGAAGCGGTTACCAAGTATTTTGCAAACGATATTCACGCCATTCTCTACGAGTACCTGGAGGATGATTTTGCCCGAGGCAGCTACGAGGCCGGCGTGAAAAAGGTTTGTGCCCAGTTTGTTACCCGGCTGCACGCCGCGGTGGAAGACCGGACCGGCGGCAGCTACGACGGTGCAGCGAACGGCTACGAAGATTATGCCAAGCCCTCTGCCGGCGTGACGATTGCCCGCGGCCTGGGTGCATTGATCGGGTTCATCATCCGTGTCGTTATCATTGTGGTGGTGATCTCGGTGCTGCTTTCCATATTCCGCAACGGTGGCGGTTTCGGTGGGTTTGGCGGTTACGGCCGTCCCCGTACCAATATCATCTTTATGCCGCGCTTCCGTGGGCCGCGGCCTCCCTTTGGCCCCGGCGGTTTTGGCGGGCCAGGTGGCTTTGG
>JAFYOA010000362.1 GCA_017547865.1 Clostridia bacterium | reverse complement strand
CTGCTCTACCAACTGAGCTATACCCCTACATCTTGTGCGCTCCTCTCTCGAGCGCTCATATATAATACCACATGTCCTTTTGTAAGTCAATAGTATTTTTAAAATTTTTTTAAAAAAGTTTTTTAAAAAAGAATTACATCAAAACACCGCGAATTATACCGGAAATCAGCTGCTGCGTGAGGGCAGCCATATCTTCGGGAGACTCTTTCATTCCCTCGGAAAGCCATGTGCGCATTGTAGCAGCACTGCCGGCTGAGGCGAATTCATACAGGTATTCCAACTGCTGAACATGCGCCTGAGGAAAGGAATCCAGCAGTGCTTTCAAACAGCCGTCGTGCACCATTTTCTCCAGGCTGCGCAGAAAAGCGATGTCACCGTTCTGACCAAGCAGCGCCATGCAAAGATCACGGTTGTCGGCAACATAGGTATACAGCTCTACAAGCAGTGCACGGGCTTCCTGTATAATGTCGGTGCCTTCACGGGCGGTATGTGAAGTAAGAATAGTCGAGAGTTCATTTAGAATCTCATCTTCCAATTGTGCTACCATATCGTAAATATCACGGTAGTGAATGTAAAATGTGCCGCGGTTAATGTCCACAAGTTCGGTCAGCTCCCGAACAGTAATATCCTTGATACTTTTTTCAAGGATTAGCTGACTTAGCCCCTGACGCAGAAGGCGCTTTGTTTTTCGTACTCGCCGGTCTTCTTTTTTTAATTCCAAATCAAACACTCCTGTCGATGATTGGGTAGATTTAAAATAACATAAATCAGTCCAAAAATCAACAGGAGTGCGGTTAATTAAAAGTTGTTTTACAAATTATTTACAATCATTTGCGGCGGCCAAAACTGCGCCCGGTTTGCTTCGGTTTGGCTTTGGCTTTACCAACAGCCGCTTTCTTTTCGCTGGGCTTACCTTTTCCGTTTTTGGAAGACGGTTGCTGCGTGTTGGTTTTACTCTGTCCGCGGGGAGTGATCAAACACTTACGATCGGTACCAATCAGGTCACTGCGGCCGGCCTTTGTCAGTGCTTCCTGCACCAGCATATAATTCTTGGGATTCTTATACTGGATCAGCGCACGCTGCATTGCCTTTTCATGGGGATTCTTCGCCACGTAGACCGGTTCCATGGTGCGGGGATCCAGACCGGTGTAGTACATGCAGGTGGAGATTGTGGAAGGTGTGGGGTAGAAGTCTTGAACCTGTTCCGGCATATAGCCGATATCGCGGATGGTTTCAGCCAACTGAATGGCATCTTTCATGGTGGAACCCGGATGGGAGGACATCAGGTAAGGCACAAGATATTGCTTCATGCCGATTTTGTCGTTCATTTTGCGGTATTCATTGCAGAAGCGGCGATAAACGTCATTTTTCGGTTTTCCCATTTTCTGCAGAACGCGGTCCGAAACATGTTCCGGTGCCACTTTAAGCTGCCCGCTGATGTGGTAACGACAAAGTTCTTCCAAAAAACGATCATTCTTTTCGGCCAGCAGGTAATCGAAACGAATGCCGGAACGGACAAATACCTTCTTTACGCCGGGAAGCTGCCGTAGTTTGCGCAGAAGCTCAATGTAGTCGCTGTGGTCGGCATCCAAATTGGGGCAGGGAGTGGGATAGAGGCACTGGCGGTGCTGGCAGGCACCGAGCTTCAGCTGTTTTTTGCAGGCGGGATGGCGGAAGTTTGCGGTGGGACCGCCAACGTCGTGGATATAACCTTTGAAATCCGGGTCTTTGATCATCAGCTTGGCTTAGCGCAGCAAAGATTCATGGCTGCGTACCTGAATGATACGGCCCTGGTGGAAGGTGAGTGCGCAGAAGCTGCAGGCGCCAAAACAGCCACGGTTGCTTGTAAGGCTGAATTTTACTTCGGAAATGGCCGGAATGCCACCTGCTTCGGCATACATCGGGTGGTAATTACGCATATACGGCAAATCGTACACATCATCCATTTCCATGGTTGTCAACGGCAAGGCCGGCGGGTTTTGCACAACGTACAGACGGTCACCGTATGGCTCCACCAAACGTTTGGCGCTGAATGGATCGGTGTTTTTGTATTGCGTATAAAAACTGCGAGCATAATTCGTTTTGTCTTCCACCAAATCATTATAAGAAGGAAGGAAAAGGGCATCGAAAATATCCTGGCGGCTGTAGGTTTTGTAAACTGTACCGTTAACAAAAGTTACATCCCGGGCGCGGAGACCACCGTTCAAGGCATCTGCAATTTCTACAATGGCTCGTTCGCCCATGCCGTAAATGGCAATATCCGCCTGAGAATCCAACAGGATGGAACGTTTCAGACTGTCGGACCAATAGTCGTAGTGGGCCATGCGGCGCAGGCTGGCTTCAATGCCGCCAATAATAATATCGGCATCTTTGTATTTTTGGCGGATAAGATTGCAATATACAACCGTAGCGTGGTCGGGTCGCTTTCCGATCACACCACCGGGGGTGTAGGCATCAAAATCACGGCGTTTTTTGGAAACCGAGTAGTGGTTGACCATGGAATCCATGTTGCCGGAACTGACCAAAAAGCCAAGACGCGGTGCACCGAATACATCGATGCTGTCCGGGTCTTTCCAATCGGGCTGCGCTATGATACCCACACGATAACCGTGGGCTTCCAGAACACGGCTGATGATGGCCGGCCCGAAAGAGGGGTGGTCAACGTAGGCATCACCAATAACATAGGTAAAGTCTACGCAGTCCCAGCCTCGTTTTTCCATATCTTCTTTGCATACTGGCAAAAAATCATTCATTTTTCTATATCTCCAAATCAGAATAATACAGACGATTTATTCATTAAAAGTATAGCCCTAAACAGCCTGAAAAGCAAGTAGGGAACAGAAAAACAGTAAATCAATACTTTTTATTAACAAATATTGTTGGCAAAATTACCAAAAATAAATTTGACGTACATTTTATAGCATAATGCTATTGACTTTGATTAGCAAGTAGTGTAAAACTATAGTAGTTTTTCTCAACTATTAAACAAGCTTACGAATGGCGGTGATTCACGAAATGAAATCGACACATACAATGCTGTCGGAACGCGGCGGAATGGAAATGCAGGAATCCGGTGCTTGGGTCTGCTTATGCGGACACGAAGAATGCGCTTCCGGCCATGCCTATGGTCCGGCTGTGCGTGATCATTATCTGCTTCACTTTGTTGTGCGTGGCAAAGGTGTTTTGAAAAGCAGAAATCGTGAGTTTGCCGTTGGTGCAGGAGAGGCTTTCTTGATCTGTCCCGAAGAAACGACGATTTACGCTGCCGAAGAGGAAGCACCCTGGGAATACTACTGGGTTGGTTTCAAAGGAAACGATGCCGGTGAAGTTCTGCGTGGATTTAATATTTCGGAAGAGCACCCAATTCTTCGTACCGAGAATATTGTTCAGGTTACGGAACTGTTTGGGGAAATGGAGCGGGCGCACGATACACCCTCTCATTCCAAATATATTCTTCTTGCTTATCTGTATCTCATCTTGAATAGTTTCAGCCAAAGCAGCGAAGAAGGTACACCGCGCCGGTTGGCTGTCGGCGGTTCGTATCTGGATCAGGCTGTTCGCTATATCAGCGATAATTATGCCTACGATATCAATGTGGAAGATGTGGCGGCTCATGTGGGAATCGACCGAACCTATCTGTATCGCATTTTTATGGAGCACATCGGTGTTTCTCCGGTTCGATACCTGCTGCGTGTTCGCATGGAACGTGCCTGCGAGTTGCTTTCCAAAACAGGTCTTTCGGTGTACGAGGTTTCGCTTTCCACCGGATATACGGATACCTCTCATTTTTCCGGTACGTTCAAAAAGTATTTCGGGCAGTCGCCCACACAGTACCGCCGCAAAATGTGGTCATAACAGAATTATTCCATGCCGCTGGTTGTTTCCGGCGGCTTTTCTTTTTTCAAAAGCCAAAGCATAAATGTCATCGGCTGCAGATTCAAGTTCAAAAAGTTTTCGGCATTCTTCCGGCATACCATGCAGCTGCGAAACACGGGTTAACACAGGCAGGGATGCATTTCGAAGAAGCTCAGCTCCGGTTTGGTTCATGCCCAGTACACGCAGATAGGGCGGAAGCCCGATGGGCGTGCAGATGCCCAGGAAGAAAGAAAGTACAATGCGGCGGATACGAGCATGGCTGTATCGCTTGGACTTGATCATAGTATACAGTTCGTCCAGGCTGGCGGCTGTTTCCGCGGCTTTTAAAATACGGTTTTCAATTCCTTCGCCAACTTCCGGAATATCGATAAAATCTTTCGGTTTGGCAATTCGAAGGCGATACAGTACGGCGGTTTCCAAACGCTCCAAAGAAGCTGTGGACTGATTGCGTAGCAGTTGCGCGGAAGAATGCGGCATGTATTTGGCTGCTTCATCGAAATTGCCGTCAAGAATTAAAGCGCGAAGGGCAGAAGCAGAGGCAGAATCTTCGCTGAGTCCCGCATCGTGCTGTGCACCGCAGCGCTGCAGGGTAACAGGCTGCAGTGAGCTGCCGAGAGATGCGATGGCTTTGCAGTATTCCACAGCAAGCGTATTGTTGGGGCTTTGCACAGCCTGGGCCTTATCTTTTCCCAGCGCCCGCGTGAGCGCCAGTTCCCGCCGCGCAGCAAAGGGGAGAATCTGTTCTTCCTGCGGTGCACTGTGAAGATCGGCCGAAAATGTATCGCTGTTCAAATAATTCGCGGCCGCGGTCAAAGCAGAGATATCGCCGCACTCGCTGCCGAATACCAAACGGCTGCACTGTAAAGCGTTGGCCAGATATACACCGCCGCGGGCAAAGCTTTCTGCACCGGACATAGCCCAGGGGAGCGGGAGTTCAATCACGAGATCTGCCCCGCAGCGCAGGGCTGCTTCGGCACGCAGCCATTTGTCGTACAGTGCCGGTTCGCCCCGCTGCACAAAATTACCGCTGAGAATACACACGACAGCGGAAGAATTGTTGTCTGCTGCAAAGCGCAAAGCTTTTTCATGGCCTGTGTACAGCGGATTAAATTCGCAAATAATGGCAGAAACCGAACGTTTTTCCATAAAATACGCAAACTCCCCTTGAATTTATCCCGATTTTGTACTATGATTATATTAAATTATTTTCCATTATAATTCAACGCTAAAACGTGTTTACAGGAGGAAAAAAATGAAAATTCTGGTAATTAATGCTGGCAGCTCCTCGCTGAAGTATCAGTTCATCGATATGGACAGCGAAACCACCCTGGCTAAGGGCAACTGCGAACGTATCGGTCTGGCCGAAGGTAAGTTCACCCATAAGACCGCCGATGGCCGCACCCTGGCCAATGAGAAACCTATGAAGGACCATGCCGAAGCTTTTGAGCAGGTCAAGAACGCTCTTCTGGATGCCGAAGCCGGCGTTATCAAGAGCCTGGACGAAGTTTCTGCCATCGGTCACCGTGTGGTGCAGGGCGGTATGCTGTTCAGCGAATCTGTTCTCGTCAACGATAAGCTGATGGAAGACCTGGCCACCTTGACTCCCCTGGCTCCTCTGCATCATATCCCCAATATGTCCGGCGTGTTTGCCTGCAACACCGTTTTTGGTAAGGAAATGCCTCAGGTTCTGGTATTCGACACCGCTTTCCATTCCACCATGCCCGCCAAGGCTTACATGTATGCCGTTCCTTATGAATACTTTGAGAAGTATTCCGTCCGTCGCTACGGTGCTCACGGTACTTCCCATCGTTTCGTCAGCGCCCGCTGCGCCGAACTGATGGAGAAGGACATCAAGGATCTGAAGATCATCACCTGCCATATCGGTAACGGTTCTTCTATTACCGCTGTTGACGGCGGTAAGGTTGTGGACACTTCCATGGGTCTCACTCCTCTGGATGGTATCATGATGGGCTCCCGTTCCGGTGCTCTGGACCCCTCCGTTGTGACCTTCATTATGGAAAAGGAAGGCATGACCGCTGAGGAAATGACCCAGATGCTGAACAAGAAGGCCGGTATCCTTGGTATTTCCGGTGTTTCCACCGACGACCGTGACGTTCTGGCTGCTGAAGATGCCGGCAACGAGCGCGCTAAGCTGACCCATGAGATGCTGTCTTATCAGATCAAGAAGTACATCGGTTCCTATGCCGCTGCTATGAACGGCGTGGATGCCATTGTGTTTACCGCCGGTCTGGGCGAAAACCAGTTCCGTCTGCGCAAGCAGGTTCTGGAAAACATGGAATACCTCGGTGTTAAGCTGGACAACGAGAAGAACGATGGTTTCCGTTCCGAAGGCCTCATCTCTGCTGACGACAGCAAGGTGAAGGTGTATGTCATTCCCACCAACGAAGAGCTGATGATCGCCCGCGATACCAAGGCTCTCGTGGAAGCTATGTAATTCAATCAATGCATATTTGGACCCGCAGGAGTTTTTCTGCGGGTCTTTTCTTGTGCGTTGAATGGAATTGTGTTAGTATAGAACCAATTAAGCAAATTTGAATTTGTAGATGAGGAAATTGTATGGGAATAGGTATTCAAATATGTGGATTGAACGGATGTGGAAAAAGCACTCTCGGTAAAGCTTTGGCTGAAAAAATTGGTTTCCACTTTATTGACAATGAGAATTTGTACTTTTCCAAAACTAATACGGATGAGCCGTACACGAACGCAAGATCACGAATAGAGGTTGAAAGACTTCTTATGGAAGAAGTCAGCAAACACCCTGATTTTGTTTTTTCTGCGGTTAAAGGTGATTACGGAAAAGATATTGTCCCAATGTACAACTATGTTGTTGTGATTGAAGTTCCCAGAAAAATCCGCTCACAGAGAGTGCGGAACCGCTCTTTTCAGAAATTTGGAAGCAGAATGCTGATGGGTGGAGATTTGCATAATCAAGAAGAAGCATTCTTCAAAATGGTGGATTCCAGGCAGGAAGACTATATCGAAAATTGGTTACACGGGCTAAACTGCCCAATCATTAGAGTTGATGGAACAAAACCGATTGAGGAAAATGTAGCATACATCATCCAAGCAATAGACAGATAAATTCCAATTTATGAAGAAATATATTGCAAACATCATTACAGGGAGTAGAGTTGCATTTAGTTTGCCTCTTCTGTTCATTCCTCTATCATCGGTATGGTTTTATATACTCTATCTTTTTTGCGGGCTTACCGATATGATTGACGGAGCGATAGCAAGAAAGACGGGAACGGTTAGTAAATTTGGAGCAAGACTTGATACGGTTGCTGACTTTGTGTTTATGCTCGTATGCTCAATAGAGATACTACCCCTAATGCACATACCTGTATGGCTATGGGTGTGGATTATCATTCTTGCGTTGATTAAGATATTTAATATTGTGTTAGTCTTTATTCACAAGAAAAAACTAATATCAATACATAGCGTGTTAAACAAAACAACTGGATTTGCTTTATTCCTCTTGCCGTTGTCGCTGACTTTTGTTGAAACCACTTTTAGCGTTGCAACAATATGTGTACTTGCAACCTTTGCTGTAATGCAAGAAGTTTATTTTATTGCGAAAGGGCAAGAGGTCTTATAGTTAAATTCCAATTTGTCGAACTATGTCCAGACAAAAAGTCAAAGCCAAACTGCAAAAACACAGCTTGGCTTTGACTTTTTTATCTTTTGATGAATTAAAGAGATTTTACCAGTTCGGCAAACTCAGTGAGAGTATCGTCGAAAACCTTCAGGGCGCTCTTCACAGTGTCGGGCTGGGTCAGATCAATACCAGCGCTCTTCAGTTCATTCAGCGGGTAGTCACTGCCGCCGGAGGAAAGGAACTTGAAGTAGTTTTCCACATCGCCTGTGCGCAGAATCTCATCGGCAATGGCAACGGCGCTGCAGAAACCGGTGGCATACTGGTACACATAGAATGCATTGTAGAAGTGAGGAATACGTGCCCATTCCACATCGTTCAGCTCATCCACAACAGTGCCTTTGTAGTAAAGCTCGTTCAGGTCATGGAAAATGCCGTTCAGAGATTTGGCAGTCAGTGCCTCGCCGGCTTCGTACAGGTCGTGGGCTTTGCGTTCGAATTCCGCGAACAGAGACTGACGGAACACGGTGGTACGGAAGCTTTCCAGGAAGTGGTTCATAATATACGCGCGGCGATGAGGGTCGGTCTCGTTGGCCAACAGGTATTTGGTAAGAAGCACTTCGTTGCAGGTGGAGGCAACTTCGGCCACCATGATTTTATAGTCGTGGTTTTCGAAATCCTGCGCCTCGGAAGATAAATAGGAATGCATGGCATGGCCGAGTTCATGGGCCAGCGTAAAGGCGTCATCCAAAGTATCGGTGTAGTTCAGCAGAACATAGGGGTGAACACCATGGAGACCGCAGGAGAAGGCACCGGTGGTCTTGCCCTTGTTTTCATATACGTCGATCCAATGTTCGTTGTAGGCACGATCCAGCAGTTGCTGATATTTTTCGCCCAACGGCCTCAGTGCGTTCTTCACCAGTTCTTTGG
>JAFYOA010000361.1 GCA_017547865.1 Clostridia bacterium | reverse complement strand
TTGTATTCCAGCGAGCCGTAGATCTTTCCGTCTTTGTAATTATAGGCAATGCAGCCCAGGTGGCCGGCCAGGCCTTTTACAGAGCCGATCACATTGCCGTCCAGGTCGCTTTTTACCAGGCAGGTGGTAAAGGAATAATACATGAACTTCCGTTCTTTGTCCACGGCAATGCCCTGTACATGCCCGGCGTTCCAGCCGCTAACGGTAATATTGTCTTTGTGCATGGTACTCTCCTTAAAATTCAATTTCCAAACCATCGTAAGAGACGATGAAGCCTTTTTCGGCGGCAATGGGGGAAAGTTCATCGTACCCCGCCAGTCCATTATGAGAGAAGTGATTCACCACATGCACGGTCTTGTCGTGGATTCGTCCCAGTTCCCGCAGTTTTTCGCGCATAATAATATCGCCGGTAAGGCCCATGTGGTTTCGGTTGTTCCATTCCAGCAGGCCGTTGGTGCAGTCGTAGGAGACAAAATCAAAGCAGATATCCGTATTTTTCAGCCATTCCATGGTTTCTTCGGGGAAGAGTCCGGTATCGTGGGCATACAGCATGGCTTTGCCGTCTTTTTCAATCGCATACATCACCGGCATACTGGTGCCGTGGTCGGCTTTCAGCGGGGTCACGGTGTATTCGCCCACGGTAAAAGGCACAAAGGGAGCAATGGTCTGCAAGCGCAGGCGGTCTTCTTTTTCCAGTACGGCGGTACTGCTTGCCGTGCGGATTTTTTCCACGGTTTCTTCCACGCCGTACATGCAGAAGGGCTTTTCTTCCTTCATGTGGGCGGCAACTTTGGTGCGGCAGTACAGATCATCGGGGTACAGGTGGTCCATGTGCGGGTGGGTAATGACGCAGCCCTCCACCTTGCACAGCTTAAAGTTTGCCTGCAGGGTGTGAATATAGGTGTCCATGGGAAAGTCGATCAGCAGTTTGTCATCCACCAGGGCCTGGCTGCGGGTGCGCAGGTTGCGGCCGCCCTTTTTGCGGGCGTTTTCACACACTTCACATTCACAGAAGGGCGCGGGTACGGCCTCCGCCGCGGCGGTACCAAGGTATTTTATTTTCATAGAAAAGCTCCCCTTTCCGGTAATTCTGGCCTCAGTATAGCACTTTCTTTTTAAAATAGCAATAAAAACGGATATCCGAAGATACCCGTTTTCAAAAGCAGAAATTATGAATTAAAAGTTTTCCAGGCCGGCCAGAATGGTATCGATTTCCTCGGTGCTCAGGGCGCCGACGGTGAATACCATCATGTAATTGTCGGCTTCCTTGGTCACCAGGGTTTCGTACAGAGACATGCCGTTGATGTCGATGACAAGGTTGATGCAGGGCATTTCTTCGCCGCCTACGTTCACGGTGCTCTGCTCCAGGCTGGTTACGTTCATGCCGGGGGTGTTGTTGAACACGGCCTCCAGGTTGCTCTTGCTGGCGGCCAGGTAGCTTTCGGCGGTAAGCAGGGAGCCGTACAGCAGGCCCATGTTCTCGTAGTTCACGTTCACCGTGGCACCGGTCTCGGGGTTCATGGCATACATGTCGTAGATGATGGAGGTGTCCAGCGTGATGTTGAACATCTCTTCGGAAGCACCGTACACGGCGGCGATTTCTTCATCGGTGTAGAAGGTCATGGCTTCCGGAGCGGTAAAACGCACGCCGGCAAATTCGTTGGTGTACACGTTGTTTTCCACCACACCGCGTACAAACAGCTTTTCTTCCGCAATGTCATTGGAACTGGTTTCGGAAGACTCGTCCTTGGATTCCACGGTAGAAGTGGCAGGGGTGTTGTTTACAGAAGAGGCAGGCTTGTTGTCTTCGCCGCAGGCCACCAGGCTCAGCAGCATCAGCATAGCCAAAAGAACAGACAGAACTTTTTTCATTTTGCATTTCCTTTCAAATATATAAATTATGCAGGCACAGGCTGCGGCTAATTATATCGCTTTTTGTCGTTTCTTGTCAAGCGAAGTACTGTGTCATTTGACACCGCTGCGCCGCATTGCTATAATAAGGAAAACACCTGTGTGAGGAACAACTATGCCGAATGTGATTGAAATAAAAGATTTTGCCGACCCCCGGCTGGACGTGTATGCCCGGCTGACCGAAGCCCAGCTGCGCAATAAGCTGGAACCGGAGAAGGGCATTTTTATTGCAGAAAGCACCAAGGTGATCGCCAGCGCCCTGGAGGCCGGCTGCGTACCTGTGTCTCTTCTTATGGAAAGAAAGCACATCGAAGGTCAGGCAGCAGAGATCATTGCCCGCTGCGGCGATGTGCCGGTGTTTACCGCCGACCGCCCCGTGCTGGAACACCTGACAGGCTTTGTGCTCACCCGGGGCATTCTGTGCGCCATGCGCCGTCCGGTGCTGCCCGCAGTGGAAGAACTGTGCAGAGATGCAAAGCGGGTGGCGGTGCTGGAAGGAATTGTGGATGCCACCAACGTGGGAGCAATTTTCCGTTCTGCCGCTGCATTGGGCATCGATGCCGTGCTGGTTACGCCCACCTGCTGTGATCCCCTGACCCGCCGGGCTGTGCGGGTGAGCATGGGCACGGTGTTCAATGTGCCTTGGACTCGTATAGGGGAGAACCCGGAGGATTGGCCGCATCCCGGGGTGGAACGCCTGCAGGCGCTGGGCTTTAAAACCGCCGCTATGGCGTTGAGCGACGACTCCGTTACCATTGAAGACCCGCAGCTGATGGCAGAAGAAAAACTGGCCATCGTGCTGGGTACAGAGGGGGACGGGCTTTCCGATGCCACCGTGGCCGGCTGTGATTACACCGTGCGTATTCCCATGGCCCACCATGTGGATTCCCTGAACGTGGCCGCCGCCAGCGCTGTGGCGTTCTGGCAGTTGCGCGCCCGCGAGTAAGAACGAAGCGCTGCGCTTTTACCAGAATCCAAGGATATTCCCAAGGAGGAAACCGTATGATCTACCTGCTGCTTTTGCTTTCCCTCGTGCTTGGTGTGGTGAAAAGCTCTGTTTACAATCAATACGCAAAATCGGAAAAACCGGATGTGGGCGGTATTTTCCGTTTTAATGCCGTTTCTTACGGCACGGCCGCTGTGGTGGCGCTGCTGTGCGGCGTGGGTAAGACCCTTTCGCCCGTAACAGTGGCCTGTGCCTTTGGCTATGCAGTGGTGGTGTTTTCCCTGCAGGCCATGTCGGTTGCCGCCATGACCATCGGTCCTATGTCGCTCACTTCACTTTTTGTTCTCTACGGTATGATCATCCCTTCGCTGGCCGGCCCGATCTTCTGGCACGAGCCATTCGGTCCGCTGCAGGCTGCCGGTATCGTTGTTATGCTGCTGTCCATCTGGATGCTGCGGGAAAAAAGCGACGGCGTTTCTGTAAATAAGCGCTGGGCATGGATGGCGGCGGTGTGTTTCGTTCTTTCCGGCATGGCAGGCGTGATGGAGAAGATCCACCAGACCTCCGAAGCCAAAGCCGAGCGGCTGATGTTTCTCTTTGCCGCCTGCACCATGATGTTCCTGTTCTCTGTGGTCGGCTGCCTGCTGGTGAAAAAACGCAGTGCAAAGCGTTCTTTGCGACCGGCGCTGCTGCTGGGCGGTGTCTCCGGTGCCATTGTGGGGTTCTATTCTCAAATCAACCTCACCCTGGCGGGGGAACTGAACAGCCTGATCTATTACCCTGTGGCCAACGGTGGCGCACTGCTGCTCACCGTGTTTATTTCTGTGGCTGTATTTCGCGAAAAACTTTCCGGCCGGCGGTTGGCGGGCTTCCTGTTGGGGCTGCTCTCCATCGTTCTGCTCAGTCTGCCGGCGGCATAACCGCTGAACTTTTAAGGAGGAAACTACCATGACAAAAGAAGAACTCGGTCTCATCGGCAACGGCATAGCCGATGACACAGCTGCCCTGCAGGCTCTGCTGGATAAAACCGGCGAAGTGTATATTCCCGGCGGCTGCTACAAAATCTCCCGCCCGCTGATCATTCACAGCAATACCCACCTGCGCCTGGCAGACGATGCCGTTCTGCGCCTGGCCGACCATGTGAACTGCTCCATTCTGGATAACGAAGGCCTGTATACCCGCACGACCGACCGCAACATTATGATTGAAGGCGGCATTTGGGACGGCAACCACGATAACCAGGAACGCGAGTGGATCCCCAACGAAAACCTGCCCTGCGATTACGATAAGTACATCTCCAATTCGCTGATCGTTCTTATGGTGCGCCTGGTGCACACAGAGCATCTTACGGTGAAAAATCTCACCTTCAAAGATCCCACTTCCTATGCCATTCACATTGCAGATGTCAAATATTTCAACGTGGAGAACATTACCCTGGATTTTGATCTGACCAAGCCCAATATGGACGGCGTGCATATTCAGGGCCCCGCCCGCTTTGGTACCATTCGCAATGTTATGGGCGATGCCAACGATGACCATGTGGCCCTGTGTGCCAACGGCACCACCCGCAGTGAAGTGACCAGCGGTGACATTCAGGATGTGGTCATCGATGGCGTGTACTGCGAAAACGGCTACACCGGCGTGCGCCTGCTTTCCTGCGGTGATGCCATCCGCAATGTCAAAGTTACCAATGTGCACGGTGCTTTCCGTTTTTATGCCGTGTCCTTTACCCACCACTATCCTCTGCGCGAAGGTCGGGATGCTTTGCTTGAAAACGTGCATCTTTCGGATATCTGTGCTTCCAAGAGCACCGGGTTCGTGCCGGAAGGCCAGCAGAATGCTGTGGAAACCGGCGCACTCATCTGGTTTGAATCCGGTACGCACTGCCGCAATGTGCTGGTGGAGAACGTGTACCGCAAAGAGTGCAACCCCACCACAAAAGCCCCCACGGTGCGCATCAGCCCCGATGTGAAGATGGAAAACTTCACCCTGCGCAATGTCTGCCAGGAATTCGCCGGAGAAGAGATCCCTATGCTCGAAGACGGCGCCGGTGTGATCGTGAACGAATAAAACAAAAAGCCCCGGATTTTCGCCGGGACTTAAAAATGATTTATCCTCCCTGTGATGATTTGTCATAGGGAGGATTTTTTGCCTATTGTCTGCTGCAGCGGTGCACTGTTCGGCAAATTGGAATTTGCTGTATAGATAAGTTTATCGTTTCTTGAAATATAAAACGAATTGGACAGCCGTATTTGCTGCACAAAGAACGAATGTGAAGCAAGAAAGCCACAATAGAACCTCGTCTACAAAAAGTAATGCACTAATAAGCCAGCAAAACGAGGCTATCGCAAAACAAATTGCAGCTATCAAATGCTGTCGTTTCTTTTTTGAAAATAAAGCCTCAGTTTCCTTTGTTGCGGTCTGCACAGCAGGGATATCGCTGTCACTTTCATAATCATCATTCAGAAGATAATCTGCCGTAACAAGGAACAGTTTACTAATTTGTAATATATTTTTCGCATCTGGTAGTGCTGTACCATTCTCCCAACGACTGATTGCTTGACGAGAAACATTCAGCTTTTCTGCGAAATCTTCTTGTGACCAACCATTTGCTTTTCTATGCTTAATGATTTTATCTGGTAGTTTCATAATGAAATCCTCCTTCAATTTTGTGATTTCATTGTAGCAAAATA
>JAFYOA010000360.1 GCA_017547865.1 Clostridia bacterium | reverse complement strand
GGTGATGCTTTCGGGACGCTTGCCGTCCTTGTTGTTTTCGTCTTCCCAAATCTTGGTGACGGTCACGTCGGTCAGTTCAGAGGCATTCTGCACGGTTACATCGCCGTTCTGGCCGTTCACCAGCAGGGTGCCAAAGGCAACGGTCACGGTGAGGGGCTCGGTGCCGGTGTAGCCTTCGGGAGCAGTCTCGGTCAGGGTGTCTTCGTGGCCGGAGGGAATGCCGGTAAAGCTGATTTCGCCGTTTTCATCGGTGGTGCCGTTCACGGTGTAACCATCGCAAGCCAGTTCAAAAGCAACACCGGCCAGGGGCTCGTCAAAAGAACCCACCTTGGTCACGGTGAGATCGGCGGCCAGACCCTTCACAGAAGGAACGTTGAAGTAAGCAACGCCTTCCTTGTAGCCCAGTACGCTGTCGTTGTCGGTGGTGGTCACCATGTAGGTCACAGCGGTGGTGCCGTTGGCGGCAGAATAGATCTCGGGCTCAAAGCCTTCGGCCAGGTTATTCAATACGATACGGTAAGACAGGGCATAGGTGTAGGTGCCGTTGGCTTCGTCCACCACAGGGGCGGTCTTGCGAAGGTCCCAATGAATGGCATTGGTTTCGGCATCGTAAGCGTAGGCATCCACGGCGGAGGTACCGACAGCGCCTACAAATTCGACGAATTCAACGAATTCGCCCATGGGGTCGGTCAGCTGCCAGGCACGGGCCTTCATCTCGATGAGATGGGTGATGGCCACAAAGATGTTCTCCAGCTCAGAGGCATCTTCGGCAGCGTAGGTGGTAAAGCCGGCAGAGGCCAGCCAGTCGGCGCCGGCCATTTCCATACCGCAGGAAACACACTCAATGGCCTGGTTGCCTACATACACGGCGTAGGTGGCAATGTCGGCGGGCATGGTATCCATCAGTTCTTCCACACCCTTGTGGTCACTGCAGGAAGTCACATAGCTGCGGCCGGTCATGTTGGTGCCGTTGGGGCAAATCACTTCGGTAGAAGAAGTGTAGCCGTCGGAGTGCACGGAATAGGTGGGATTGCCGTCGGAAAGCAGAACGATGTTCTTGTTGGCAATGTCAGCCACTTCACCGGAGGCCAGCAGGTTGCGGGCCAGCAGTACGCCGGCTTCCATATTGGTGCCGCCGTCAGCGGTCAGCGCGGCGATGGCATCGCAGCTGCCGGTCAGGGCAGAAGCATCGGTCCAGCCCTGCACGGTGGTGGCGCCGTCGCGCACCACGGTCTCCAGGGTGGCGGCCAGGTCTTTGTTGCAGCCGCTGAAAGAAACGATGGCGACCTTGCGGGTAACCGTTTCATCTTCGCTTACAAAGCTGTCGATAAACGCCTGTGCAGCGGCCTTGGCGGCTTCCAGGCGGCCTTCTTCAGCCATGCTCAGAGAGGAGTCGATCACCAGAACAGCCGCGGCATCTTCGCCCACGCTGATCTCTTCGATCTTGTCCTTGGTCACCACGTTGAGGGTGATATCAAACTCATTTTCCTTGTCGGTGCCGGCAATGGTCTTGTTCACCGTTACGGCGCCATCCTCGTAGGCGTTTTCGGTGTCACCTTCCACGGCAGCGCCCGTCAGGGTACCGTCGGTTAGGTCGGCAGCCAGGTAATCGCCGATCTGCACAGCACTGGCGGCAGCTTCATCTGCAGAGACAAGGCCGGCCGGAACCATGCCGAGGATCATCACAAGTGCAAGCACAAATGTGAGAACTCTTCTTTTCATGATAGGATCCTCCAATCCGTTTGCGGAACATATAAAATGCCCATCTTACGATAATTCTAAGTAATACATATAGTACCATAGAAAAGTCAAGCCGTCAACGTTTTGTGGCGTTATTTTCTGAAAATAACTTTTTGTGTGTAAAAAAGCACGCAGGGAAAAACTCTCTGCGTGCGGTGAAAATATTTATTTGGCTGCCGGCTGCTCTGCGTAAAAACTGTTCACCAGATCGGTATCGATGATAATGCGCTCCGGGCTGGCGCTGCGGCCGCCGTCGTAATCGGGGTCAATGGGCTCGAACACCCAGATCTCAAAGTCAGAGAAATCCTTTTCATACAGCTGAATGTACCCAAAATTGTAGGGCAGGCCCATTTTGCCGTCGTCGTAGAACAGCCAGCCGCGGTAGGGGGTGCCGTGGCCGTTGTCAAGGAATTCCATGTGTTCCAACACCCGGCCGTGTTCCGCCCCCAGGGGAGAAAAGCGCTGCTCTTCTTCCACTTCTCCCTGCTGCACAAGGGCAATGTCTCCCTTAAAGAAGGCATGCAGAAACAGGGGCGTGTACAGCTTACCTTTTATGGTCACGTCTATGGTGCAGGCCACTTCGCCGGTGGTGCCGTTGTACTGGTAGCAGGTCATGGTGCGGTCTATTTTCTTCGGAATAAAATTCACCGCCCAGAGAATGCCCAGCACCAGCGCAATGCACCCGGCCACCTTACCGATCTTCTTCAGCTTTTCCAGTTTTTTCTCCCGTTTTTCCACCTTCCGCTGGGTAATCACGTGATCCACGATGCCATCCAGCCGCTCCTGTTCGGTGGCATCCTCAAACTTTGAAAAGTCCGGTTCACTGTCTGCATGGGGGACAGAGATGTTCTGCATGGGTTCGCGGTTCAGTGCACTGCACAGTTCGTGCACAGTGGCACAGTGCTCTTTGGCGGCGTTCTGCAAAAGCTGCGAGACCGCC
>JAFYOA010000359.1 GCA_017547865.1 Clostridia bacterium | reverse complement strand
ACAATCTGGTAGCCGTCGATCACCGGCACGGTGATGCAGCCGTTCTCCACCGGAATGGCCTTTCCTTCCGGCTGCAGAATGGCGGTCTTTACATCCACCGGCAGGTTCAGCTTCACCTTCACATCGGCCACCTTGGTGCGCTCTTCCACAATGTCGATCTCCGCAGACTTGCGCACCGGGATGTAGGAGAGCAGATGCAGGGCATAGCGGTTCTTCTCCGGCTGGTGCAGCAGGTTCACCGTCAGCGTGGAGGGGCCGTCGTGCTCCAGCACCAGATCGCCCAGCAGGCGGTGAATGGCGTTCTTCACCAGCAGCTTGCACCAGCGGGGAGCGTTGGCACGGTACTGCTCAAACACCGGGTGAGAGAACAACACAACGCCGTCGTTCTCCAGAATAGAGGGGTAGCCCTCTCCCTTGGCAGAAGGCGTGTAGCGGTGAGAGCAGAAGGTTCTGCCCGTGCGGGCAAAGTAGGGTGCTCTGGCTTCCATCAGGGTATTGGCCGTGGTGGGCTGCAGCACGTCACCGGTCATGTACATTACGTATTCGCCGCCGGGTTCCAGGCCATCGGCCAGGGGGCCTTCGGCAATGAGGAAATCGGGAGAAAGTGCCCGGGCGCCTTTGTTTTCTGCGCCAAAGCAGGCGGGGTAAGCACCGTTTTCTTCCATGGCACCGTGCCAGGCAGAAATCACCTTACCGCCCTGGGCCACATAGGCGGCCAGTTTTTCGCTCAATGCGGCAGAACCCTTCACGCTGTCCAGAACGATGAGCAGACGGTACTTGTTGAAATCCATATCCGCATCCACAATGTCGTACTGCAGGGCCAGTTCGTCCAGCATCTGGCAGGCACCCAGCAGAGCATTGCTCAGGCGGTTTTCGTACATGGGGTCCTCATCGGTCAGCACAGCGGCTTCTGCCACAGGAACGGCGGGCAGACCGAACTCTTCACGCTCTTCAAACTGGCTGTACACCTTGCCAATGAGGTTGTAGGTGGTGGTGTTCACGTGGCCGGCAGGCTCCAGCTGGTCGCCGATGGAGCAGGCGCAGCCCATGGAAAGCATACGGAAAGCTTCAAATTCCAGGGCAGCCTGGTTTTTATAAGAGTGGAAATCGCCCCAGGCGGTGTGGAATTTACCGGTCATGCCCAGGCAGTCTTTGCCCAGGGTGCGGGCGTAGCGCACAGTGGCGGGGAAATGCAGGTAACCCCAGCCGCCGGAAGGCAGGCTTTCCAGTTCAAAATGGCTGTAGGTATCTTTGCTGGTCTTTGTGCTGGTACCCACATGGCCGGCGTTATAGAAAATAGTGCAATCCTTGTTGTATTCGCGTACCACGGCGGTCATCTTTTCCTTAAAGCGATCCATGGTGAACGCGGCAAACTTGCGCACTTCCATCTCATCGCTGAAATCGATGCCCTTTTCTTCCATCTCTTTGCGGCAAGCGGCGCAGGTGCAGGGGCGAATGCCCACGATATCAAAGAACAGGCCGTCCAGCTTATCCCCCAGCATAGCGCAAACCTCGCGGGTCTGTGCTTCCAAATAGTCCACATAGGGTGTGTTCACGCACAGAGACTGGTAAAAACCGGGTTCCGCAAAAGAGCCGCCCTCATGAGAGCCATCCGGCTTGCGGATGAGCCATTCCGGGTGATTTTCAGCGCTGTGGTAATCCCACTGCACGGTGATGTACACAGGGGCACGGATGCCAACCTTATGCAGAGCATCGACCTGCTCCAGCAGCAGGTTGCGGTTGGCCAAATGCGGATGCTCGATCTCCGGGAATTTTTCGGAAGGATAATACAGCCAGCCATGGTGACCGCGGGCAAACACGGTTACAGAGCTGACATGAGCATCTTTAAATGTTTTTGCAAAATTTTCGGCATTAAAATTGGAACCAATGCCCGGGATATGTTCGGACGTATGGAAATCCAGATGAATCTGACGGGGTGAAAGCATAACAATTCCTCCTAAGAACAGCTTTTCATGTGCATCATAACACAGAAGCAGGGCGGTGTCAATTCTCCTTTTTGAATTTACAAAAGCTTTACCGCCATCCTAAAAATTTAAATTGCTTTTTCTTTCACAATGCGGTACAATGATGGTGTATGAAAAAAACTTTGCGCCGCTGCGGGCGCATGAACGGAGGAAATTTTCATGACCAACGAAAACATGAAGTGGCTGGAAGAGTCTTGGGCTAAGATTCAGACCAAGATGTCTGCTCAGGTCGATCGCATCGGCGATAAGATCCCTTACATTCCCCAGGATGGCAAATACATTGACTACAGCACCGATGAGCACATCGGCTGGTGGACCAACGGCTTCTGGCCGGGCATGCTGTGGCAGATGTTCAACGCCACCGGCGACGAGCGCTACAAGGCCGCTGCCGAAGCCTGCGAAGTGAAGCTGGACAAGCCCCTCAACGGCGGCAACACCGACCACGACACCGGTTTCCTGTGGCTGCACTCCGCTGTTGCCAACTATCGTCTCACCGGCAACGAAGAATCCAAGAAGCGCGCCATTCACGCTGCCAACATTCTGGCCGGCCGTTACAATCCCGATGGCAAGTTCATCCGTGCCTGGAACAACTGGGACACCACCGACCGCACCGGCTGGATGATCATTGACTGCATGATGAACGTACCGCTGCTGTACTGGGCTACCCGCGAAATCGGTGACCCCCGCTACCAGCAGGTTGCTATGCACCATGCCGATACCTCCATGGCCAAGAACATCCGCGAAGACGGTTCCAGCTACCACATTGTGGCCATGAACCCCGCCGACGGCGAAGTGGAATTCTATCCTCCCTGCCAGGGTTACGATCCCAACGGTTCCTGGTCCCGCGGCCAGGCCTGGGCCATCTATGGCTTCGCCCTTTCTTACAAGCACACCGGCAAAAAGGAATACCTGGACACCGCCAAGAAGGTTGCCCACTATTTCCTGGCCAACGTTGCCCAGTCCGGCAACATCCCGCTGTGCGACTTCCGTGCTCCCGCTGAGCCCGTGATGTACGACTCCACCGCTGCCGGTATTGCTGCCTGCGGTATGCTGGAGATCGCCAAGCACGTTCCGGAATTCGAAAAGGCTCTCTACGAGAACGGCGCCATCAACATGATGAAGGCCACCATGGAGAAGTTTGCCAACTGGAACCCCGAAGAAGATTCCATTCTGGACGGCGGTACCGTT
>JAFYOA010000358.1 GCA_017547865.1 Clostridia bacterium | reverse complement strand
TTCCAAGCGTGCCGCCTGTATTCTCGATACCTTCTCCTGCATCTTCCAGGGCATCATTCCCTACGGCGCCCAGATGCTGGTAGCTGTTTCCGTTGCTGCCGATATGGGCTTTGCCATCAACGCTTTCCAGATCATGCAGTTCCTGTTCTACCCTTACCTGCTGGCGGTCAGCTGCCTCGTTGCCATCTTCCTGATGAAAGAAAAGAAGGCTGCATAAGATGCTGAAATTCTTCCAACGGCTGTTCCGCCAAAACGAAAAAACCGAACCGCCCGTGAAATTTCCCGATGCTACCTCTCCTTTTCGCTTTGTCGGCGCCCTGCCGCCCAAAGAAACATACTATGCCGCTGCCCAAAACGCGGTGGAAGCCCTGCAAGTCATCGGCTTTGCCGGTCTGCTGATCACCACAAGCGGAGAGGATTCCAGCCACATGTGGACCCGGGCCTGGCACCGCACCTACACCGACCTGCAGGAATTTCTGCACAATGCCCGAAATGACTTTGCAGAAGAATGCCAAAACAGCCCCAACGGGCCAAACCCGGATTGGGACACCACCCGGTTTCAGCTGCAAAAAGATGCAGTAACCGTACGCATTATTCTGCCGGAAAACGATGTGCCCGGACACGCATCCCCTCCCCCTGCCGCCCGCTGGGTACTGACCGTTCCCGTTGACTTAAAAGAAAGCGAAACGGCACAGCAGGCGCTGCAGCTGCTGCAGGATTTAAGTAAAACATAAAAAAGAAGACCACTTCCCGTACACTGCGGAAAGTGGTCTTTTTATATGGTTTTTTAATTTTCGTGCAGAACGGTCACGATATCCAGGTCTTTATCCAGCACCACCAGGTCTGCCTTTTTGCCCACGGCAACGGAGCCGATGCGGTCGTACAGGCCAATCTCTCTGGCCGGGGTCTCGGTCATGGCGCGCACGGCAGTTTCCAGCGGAACGCCGTAGGATACCAAGTTCTTCAGTTCTTCGTGCAGGTTGCTGACAGAACCGGCAATGGTGCCATCGGCCAGCAGAGCGGTCTTGCCCTTTACGGTCACGTTCTGGCCACCCAGGTCGTATTCACCGTCGGAAAGACCCGCAGCGCGCATGGAGTCGCTCACCACGCACACGCGGCCCGCCAGCTGCTTAAAGGCAATGCGCAGGGCTGCGGGATGGATGTGGAAACCGTCGCAGATCAGTTCGCCTGCCACGCGCTCGTCGTCAAACACAGCGCCCACCACGCCGGGATTGCGGTGATTCAGGCCGTTCATGGCGTTGTACAAATGGGTGGCATGGGTCACGCCCTTGTCAAAAGCGGCCATAGCAATGTCGTAATCGGCGGTGGTATGGGCAATGGAAACCGTGCACAGCTTGGCAGCATTTTCAATAAAGCCGCTGTCGTCGCACTCCGGGGCAACACTCACAATGCGGATCATCTCGCCGCTGGCTGCGTAGAATTCTTTGAATTCCTCAAAATCGGGCACTTTCACGTATTCTTCTGCCTGGGCACCCTTGCGCGCCTTGGCAATGTAGGGGCCTTCCAGGTGAACGCCCACCGCAGCCGCACCGGCGGTCTGCTTGGCAGCAAATTCCCGCACCGTCTTCAGAGAAGCCACGATCTCATCGTGAGAGACCGTCATGGTGGTGGGGCAGAAAGAAGTTACACCATGCGAAAGCATGTGGTCGGCGATCTTCTGCAAACCTTCTGCATCTGCGTCACAGGTATCGGCGCCCATTGCGCCATGGGTATGCACATCCACAAAGCCCGGCACCACGGTGCAGCCGGCGCAATCCAGCACATCATCGCCGGAAAGATTCTCGCCGATTTCCGCGATCACACCGTTTTCTACGCGCACATCCAGCTGTTTCAAAACAAATTCTTCGGTCAATACCGTACCGTTTTTCAGAATCATATATTTTTCCATCCTTTCACCCTGTTGCAGGCGCATTTAAAGCAGCATTCCCAGCAGTACCATCAGCGTTACACCGGGAATCCCGAGAAAACCCGCGATCAGCAGGCTCAAAAGGCTCACCGGCAGGCTGACTCCCGTGATAAAGGTGGTGAAATTCACCGCAAACAGCGAAAGCCACCCCAGCACAGCGCCGCCTATCATTCGTTTCACACCGCCACATCCTTTCTGTTTTTGTAAAGGATATGTCCGGCATGTTTAAAATAGCATATTTGCCGTTATTTTTCAAGGGGTGAAAAATCGATCTTTCCCGTAGCCACCCGGCTGGAAGCAATGACCACCGTAAGGGGTGAACCTATGGTCAGTTTCCGTCCGGTCAGAACATCAAACTGCGTCATCATGCCGTCAAATTCAAAGCGGGAACGAACAAAAGAATCCACCGGAACAAATCCTTCCAGGCTGTTCTGCAGCCGCACAAACAGCCCGCGGCCTGTCACACCGCTCACGATTCCTTCGTGTACTTCGCCAATGTGCCGGGCGGCGTATTCTGCCATATAGCAATCTTCTGCCTCCCGCTCGGCGGTCATGGCACGAATCTCATTTTTAGAAGACTGCTCTGCGGAACGCTGCACAAAGGCCAGGTATTCCCGCACCAGCTGCTCCCGGGGCTTCTTCTCGCAAAATGCGGTGAGCACCCGGTGAATAGACGTATCCGGATAACGGCGGATGGGCGAGGTGAAATGGCAGTAATCATCCAGCGCCAGGCCGAAATGCCCCAGGGGTTCCGGGGAATACCGGGCTTTTTCCATGGTGCGCAGCAGCTGGGTGGAAACGATCACATCGTAGGGCGTGCCGGCCACGCGTTCCCGCACGGCAGCAAAATCGGCGGTTTTGGGCGCACCTTTTTTCAGTTCCCCGCAGGAGATCCCTAGGGAATCCAGCAGTTCGCACAGGGTCTCTATGCGCTCCGGAGAAGGTTCTCCGTGAATACGGTACACAAAGGGAAGGTTTTCTTTTTTCGCCAGCATGGCGGCAGCCCGGTTGGCGGTTACCATAAACTGCTCGATCATCTCTTCCGATTCGCCGCTGGTACGGGGGCGAATATCCACGCACACGCCCTCTTCATTCAGCACAAAATAAGACTCGCTGCTTTCCAGCTCCATGTTTCCCCGCTGTGCCGCACCGTTTTTCAAAATACGGAACAGTTCCCGGGCGGTGGAAAGTGCCCGGCGCACCGGGGCATACTTTTCTTTCAGGGCTTTGTCGGCGCTGCCGTTCAGAATGGCATTCACTTCCCCATACACGCCCCGCACTTTGGAACGAATGATGGTTTTGCGGAAGGAGTAGTCCACAATATTTCCCTGTGTATCCAGTTCAATCAGGGCAGAAAACGCCAGCTTGTCCTCTCCCGCGTTCAAAGAACACACGCCATTGGAGATGGCCTCCGGCAGCATGGGAATGACCCGATCTGCAAAATACACAGAGGTGCTGCGCCGGTAGGCTTCCGCATCCAGGGCGGTGTTCTCCCGCACATAGTGAGAAACATCCGCAATGTGCACCCCCAGGGTATAGCCCCGGGCGGTCTTGCTTACGGAAATGGCATCGTCCAGGTCTTTGGCATCCGGCCCATCGATGGTAAAAATCGTCTTTTTCCGCAGATCCAGCCGGCCTTTGGTGTCTTCCTCGGCAATCTCTCTGCGGCCGATGGCCTCTGCCTCCCGCAGCACTTCCTCCGGGAACACATGTGGAATTTCGTGCTGGGCAATCACGGCATCGGCGCACACCCGGGCGCTTTCTCCGCTGCCAAACACCACCGAAACCACCGCGTTGCGCAGTTCGCCCCGCTTATCGGTCACCAGGTCGGCCAGCACCTTGTCGCCGTCTTTGGCGCCGTGCAGGTCTTTGGGCCACACCGGCACCGCAAAGCGAATGGCGGCATCGGGCTGCAGGCTGTATTCGCCGTATTCGTACAAAATCGTTCCCGTCACCCGGCAGGAACCGGGTTCCAGCACACGGGCCACCCGGCCGCTGGGGCCGCGGTTCTCCATGCGCACATCGGCCAGGGCAACTTTATCGCCCACCATAGCGCCGTACAACAGGCTGCCGTGAATAAACACATCTTCCCCGCCGTTTTCCGGGCGGGCAAAGGCAAACCCGCGTGAAAGTGACACAATGGTCGCCACACAATCGCTGCTCACCTCTGCGTGGCGCACCATGCCGTCGGCATCCCACACAATGCGGTTTTCATCCCGCATGGCCCGCAGGGTATCGTAAAATTCGTCTTTATCGTGCAGGCCGGTCAGCACAAACAGGTCGCGGGCAGTGGTTTCGCCCTGCTGCATCGCCCGCAGAATACAGTTTTCCGCATACTTGGTGGCGCGGCCGGTCTTCATTTTCTTTGTTCTTTTTTCATCGCGGGCAGCCTTTACCCGTCCGGGGTCGTTCCGGCGGTTTTTATGCTTCCCTATCTTCAGTTTTCTTGCCATAATTTCCTTTCAAAAATCACTCGTGCAGTTCCAGCGGCAGGCCGTCCGGGTCGAAAAAGAAAGTGGCCCGGTTATTTGTGTACGGGTCCATACGAACAGGCTCGCAGACCACGCCCCGGCTTTCCAGCCAGCGCACGGCTTCTTCCACATCGTCCACCTTAAAGGCCAGGTGGCGCAGGCCGCAGGCTTCCGGGCGGTTTACCCGTTTGGGCGGATTGGGCTCACCAAAAATTTCCAGCTCGCAGTCGCCCAACTGCACATCCAGTTTCCAGTCGTTCCGCTCGGGCCGGTAATTTTCACGGATCACCGGCAGCCCCAGCGTTTCTGTATAAAATCGTTTTGCCGCGGCGTAATCCGATACAATGATCGCCACGTGGTGGATACGATCCAGTTTCATCTCCATAGTCTTCCCCCAAAATCTTTCCATTTACAAAAAAAGGGGCGGGAGCCATGACCCCCACCCCAAATGCGCACAGCGCTATCAGACCTCGGCGATAACTTCGATCTCGCAGAGAACGTTCTTCGGCAGCGTTTTAACAGCCACGCAGGAACGGGCCGGGCAGCCGGTGAAATACTTGGCATACACGCCGTTAAAAGCGGCAAAATCGCCCATATCGGCCAGGAAACAGGTGGTCTTTACCACGTTTTCAAAGTTGGTGCCGGCAGCTTCCAGCAGAGCGCCCAGGTTCTTGCAAACCTGTTCGGCCTGTGCGGTGATTTCATCGCCCACAACGTCGCCGGTCACGGGATCCAGCGGGATCTGGCCGGAGGTATAGAACAGGTTGCCGGTTACAAAGCCCTGGGAATAGGGGCCGATGGCAGCGGGAGCGTTGGTGGTGGTGATCTTTTTCATAGGAAAACTCCTCCTGATTCATATCGGATTTTTTAAAGTATACCACTGCGCCGCGGGGTGTGTCAAGCGGCAAGGGCAAAAGGAAAACTCCCGAAGAAAGTTCCCCGGGAGTTGATTCTTTAAAATTATCGCAGCATGGCAACGGCATCGCCAATGGTCTTTTCCAGCGCTTCGCGGCCGTACTCATCCACCTGTGCCTTGTTCTTTTCGCCGTGGGTAAGGCAGCCGGCACCGCCAATGCAGCCACCGATGCAAGCCATACCTTCAATGAAGTTGCCATCCAGAACATTCTTGCTCTTCTTCAGCAGGGCCATGCGGCAAGCTTCAATGCCATCGCACACCACCGGCTTCAGATCGAAATCAAGGTTCTGCTCCTTCATGGCCTGGGCAGCAGCGTCGGTCAAACCGCCGGAACGGGCAAAGATACGACCGAAGTAAGAGGCGTTATCCAGTACGCCTTCGGGCAGATCGTTGATCTCCATATCGCGGCTGTCAAACAGGGCCTGCAGCTCTTCAAAGGTCATCACGGCATCCACATAGGGTTTCACGTTTTCCAGCTGAGCCTCGCCCTTCTTGGCCGTGCAGGGCCCGATGAACACAACCTTGGAGCCCGGAGTGGTGTCTTTGATGTACTTGGCCAGAACGCCCATGGGAGACATATTATGAGAAATATGAGGCACCAGCTGCGGGAAGGCCGTCTTGATGTAACGCACGAAGGCCGGGCAGCAGGAGCTGGTCAGGAAGCCCTTTTCGGCCAGTTCCTTGGCCTCTGCCAAAGCAACCAGATCGGCGCCCAGGGCAGCTTCCACAACAGTGAAGAAGCCCAGTTCCTTCAGGCCGGTGATGACCTGGCCCAGCTTGGCATAGGTGAACTGGCTGGAGATGGAGGGAGCCACCACGGCGTACACCTTGTACTTTTCGTTGTTCTGGCTCTTCTTGATCAGGTCGATCACGTTGAGGATGTAAGACTTATCGCTGATAGCGCCGAAGGGGCACTGGTACACGCAGGCACCGCACTGAATGCACTTCTCGTTATCAATGGCAGCTGCGTTGTCTTCGTTGATGGAAATGGCCTTCACCTTGCAGGCGACCTGGCAGGGACGCTTGCGGTTCACAATGGCAAAATAGGGGCAAACTTTGGCGCACTGGCCGCATTCCACGCACTTGCTCTTGTCAATATGGGCCACATGGTTATGGTCGAAAGAAATAGCACCGCGTCTGCACACATCTTCACAGCGGTGAGCCAGACAGCCACGGCAGGAATCGGTCACTTCGTAACCGGCAGCAGGGCATTCATCACAGGCAGTCTCAATCACTTCGATCACGTTGGGATTCTCTTTATCGCCGCCCATGGCCAGCTTAACACGGTCGCCCAAAATGGCGCGCTCTTTGTACACGCAGCAGCGGGTGGTAGAAACTTTGCCGGGAGCGATGATCTGCGGAATGTCCAGCAGATTTTCCAGCAGGGTATCGTTCCAGGCCTGGCGGGCTACTTCACGCAGCACCTTATACTTCATGTGCTGCACTTTTGTATCGAACTTTCTAACTTTGCTCACAAAATCCCTCCTTAGAAATAACTCACCTTGATCCGCTTACCCATTTGCCGCAGGCATTTGGACAGTTCTTCCACCAGGTTCATCTTAATGTTGAAGGTGATGGGCAGATCCGGGTTCTGGTGTGCCGGGTTAACGGCACGGCCAACATAGAAATTGATATCGGTGGCTTCTTCGAACAGCAAACGGCTAATCAGAGAAGCACCGTCGCGCTTAAAGTTCCAATGTTCGTAGTGAATGTTCTGATCCAGATAATCCTTGGCGTATTCCACCACACGGTTTACGGTGATCACGCCTTCGGTCACCAGGTCCACGCCTTCCAGCTCCGCAATGGGCGGCACATCAGACTGTTCAAAGCTGAGGGTGGCACGCAGGGGCTTGCCCAAATATTTGGCAGCGATGGAGGATGTAGTACCGCCGCAGATGATATGCTTGCCTTCTTTGGAGAAGAACAGAGACATCATGCGGTTGGCGTCGTCCCGGTTGGAGGGCGGGCCAAAGAGCATATTCATAGGCACGCGCTTGCGGATACGCACAATGCAGGCGGTGGCATCGTCGCCGGGCTTCTGGCCGTACAGGCGGTTGCACTCATCCACCAGCATGGTGGAAAGAGTCTTGGCGGTATAGCCGGCCGGGGCCAGCATTTCAACAAAGGAAATGATATCTTCCCGCTTCCAGCCGAAGTTATAGGCCAGACCGATGCCCGCATGGGGGCAGCCGTCGCTCATAGCCACAAAAATATCGTCTTCCTGCAGCTTAATGATCGACTTATAGATCTTTTTGCCGCCGATGTTCATTTCAGACTTGGGGTAATCGTAATTCGCACCGTTGCGCAGCACAATCACCTGGGGGTTATCGTACTGAATGATCTCGGCGAACTCGTTGTTCTTCAAATGAATGATGGTGAAGGTGGAGTAAGCCACACCACGCACAGAGCACACCGGCAGGGTGGCGGCAATGGTGCCCACGCACTCTTCCAGCGGCAGGCCTTCGGCCATCATGGTGGAAATGATCTTGGAGGTAAGGGTGGACAGAATACTGGCCTTTACGCCGCTGCCCAAACCATCCGCCAGCACGATCACCGTGGAATTCTCGTTCTGTTCCACAATATCCACATGGTCGCCGCAAAGCTGTTCACCAACGTGGTTAATGGATTTATAGCCGATATCAGCACAGAGATCATTCATCTTTGATCGACTCCTTCAGCTTGGACAGTGCGATCTTCGTTTCGGCAGCGGTCTCGCCCAGCAGGGAGGCGATTTCCTGCACAATACGCATCTGCTTGTCCACCACGCGGTCGGCCACCTCTACGGTCTGGCGGCTGATGCTCTCTCTTCTCTCACGCTGGTTCTCTTCGTCGGTTACGTCACGCATAATGCCAATGAGCAGGTGGGTGTCGCGGTCGTACACAACAGTCTGCTCCACATAGCGCTTGTACTCTGCCAGATAGGTGCGGCGGCCGCGGATATCACGGCAGTTGCGCAGCACTTCGGTAAAGATATCCGGTTCCAGAATACGCACCACCTGATCGCCCACAATATCGGAGGGAGAACGCAGGTTCATCATACGGCAGGCAGCGGTGTTGATCTGCTGCACTTCCAGCTGCTCGTTCAGCACGATCAGGCCGTTGGGGGTATTGTTGACCATGATATCGGAGAAGCTTTCGGCCTTGTCCTTCAGGTAAGGCAGGCACATGGAGATCTCCGCCTTTCCCTGGCAAATGGCAATGGCCTTTTCACGGCAGGAATCGTAACCGCAGGAACCGCAGTTCAGTTCCTGGTCAGGGCGGAACTTGCCCATCTGGCGCAGCACCTTGGCGATCTCGGCCTCGGAAGGCTGGGAGAAACGGGGAGCGATGGTCGACAGGGTCTTCTTCATCTCCGCAGGCCAGGGCTGGGTCACTTCAAAATCTTCCTCACCGGCATAGCGGGCCACGGCCATGTAGTCACGCACAGGAGAAAGATGGTTGTATTTTTCCATAACGGGGCCGCCGATGCAGCTGCCCACGCAGGCAGACATTTCGATAAAGCACTTATGCAGCTTGCCGGCTTCCAGGTCCTTCAGCGTGGCAATACAGTTTTCTACGCCGTCCACAGCCACATATGTATAGCCGGGAATATCCTTGGCCATGGTCTGCAGCACACCACCGGTGGTGGGGAAGAAACGGGCGCGGGAGTTCGCGTTGTCATCCATATCGGGCTGCAGTTCAATTCCTTCAGCCTTCAGCCATTCGGTCAGCTCTTCAAAGGTAAGAACGGCATCCACAATGCCTTCGTAGTATTCGGCT
>JAFYOA010000357.1 GCA_017547865.1 Clostridia bacterium | reverse complement strand
GGGAATTGGCGGACCTGACCATTCAGTTTTACCGCCGCAATTATATTGAGGGGCTGTTTCTCAGCTCTGCCGTGGTGGGGACACCGGACAACACCTGCGAGATGATGCTGAAAGCCCTGCGCATTTTGCGGCTGGAATACGGTTTCCGGGGGTATATCCATGTGAAGGGCATTCCCGGGGCAGACAGCCGCCTGCTGCAGGAACTGGGAATGCTGGCTGACCGCATGAGCGTGAACATTGAGCTGCCCTCCCAGAAAAGCCTGCAGTTGCTGGCACCGGATAAAAGCAAGGAAAGCATTTTGCAGCCCATGGCAAAAATCAAAAACGGGATTGACGAGAACAGGTATGAGATTGTAAAATATAGCCATGCGCCCCGGTTTGTGCCTGCGGGGCAAAGCACCCAGATGATCATTGGTGCCACACCGGAAAGCGACCGGCAGATTTTAAAGCTGACCGCCGGCCTGTACAAAAAGTACAGCCTGAAGCGGGTGTTCTTTTCTGCCTATACCCCGGTGGTGGAGGGCAGGAACCTGCCTGCCCTGGATACCAAGCCGCCGCTGCTGCGGGAACACCGGCTGTACCAGGCCGACTGGCTGCTGCGGTTTTACGGCTTTGATGCGGATGAGATTCTGGACGATGCCCATCCGGATTTTGACCCGCGGTTCGACCCCAAGTGCTGCTGGGCATTGTATCACCCGGAGCAGTTCCCGGTGGAAGTGAACCGGGCACCTTATGAAATGCTTTTGCGGGTGCCGGGGATAGGGGTGAAGTGCGCCCGGCGTATTTGCGAGGCCCGGCGCGTTGCCAGGCTGGATTACGATGCGCTGAAGAAGATCGGCGTTGTGTTAAAGCGCGCGCAGTATTTTATTCTGTGCGGCGGCAAGCGGAGGGAAGGGCTCCGTTTCCGGGAGCAGGACATTGCCCGGCATTTGCTGCCGGACCAGGCGGTGCCCGCAGAAACTTCCCAGCTTTCTTTGTTTGACCCTGTGCCGGAGGATATTCGCCAATGTATCACCGGACAGATTTAGTGTATGTGTACGACGGCACCTTCGACGGCTTCCTCTGCTGCGTGTTCGATGCCGTGCTGCACAAACGTTTCCCTGTGCAGATTTTTAAAGAAGAGGATGACGAGATCCCGGCGCTGCTGCCCCTGCATACCGTTGCCACCGATGAAGCGCAGGCGAAGCGGGTACGCCGCTCTATTCCGGAGAAAATTTCGCCGGAGGCACTGTCGCTTTTAAAGCGGGCGTTTTTAACCTGCCTGCCTCAAAAAGAAGTGCATATGCTGCGTTTCATTTTAAAAGGGTACCATGCCGGCGAAAAGCTGCTGCACGATTTGACCGACAACGATGTGCACGCATTGCTGGGCGCGGTGCAGCATATGGGAACAGAAGCCCATCTTTTGGAAGGGTTTGTGCGCTTTTCCGATGTAGGCGGGGCTTTGGTGGCGGAGATCGAACCGAAAAACCAGGTGCTGCCTCTCATTGCCGGTCACTTTGCCGGCCGTTTTTCCGGAGAACGCTTTATGATCTTCGACCGGACCCATTGTTCGGCCTTGCTGCACGATGAACACGGCCTGCGGATCGTTCCCGCCCAGCAGGTGGAACTGCCTCCGGCGGGACACGATGAATGGCAGTACCGCGCCCTGTGGAAGCAATTTTTCGAAACCATTGCCATAGATGTCCGCCGCAATCCCCGCTGCCAGCGCACGCTGATGCCGCTGCGTTACCGGGGTGTGATGACGGAACACCAGAATTTCGATGCCAAAACCATGTGGGATGCCGCCCGGAACCCGGGACTCCCCGGAGAGGAACAGAGATATGAAAATAGAAAAACTCTCGCCCGCATTTAAGGATTACCTGTGGGGCGGAACCAAACTGAAGACGGAATTCGGCAAGCAGAGCGACTTGAATATTGTGGCGGAAAGCTGGGAGCTTTCCACGCACCCGGCCGGTGAAAGCCGAATTTGCGGCGGTGAATTCGACGGCATGACCCTGAACGAGTACCTGCAGCAGGCCGGCCCGGCTGCGCTGGGCAAAAATGCCGCTGCTTTTGCGCAGTTCCCCGTGCTCATCAAGTTCATCGATGCCGCCAGCCCGCTGTCCATTCAGGTGCACCCCAGCGATGAATACGCCCTGGAAGTGGAACACGAATACGGCAAAACCGAAATGTGGTACGTGCTGGATTGCGAAGAAGGCGCCAGCCTGTATTTTGGTGTGGAAAAGGAACTGGCCCCGGAGGAATTTGCCGCCCGGATTGAAAACAACACCCTGACGGATGTGCTGCGCAAAGTGCCGGTGCACCCCGGCGATGTGTTCTTTATCGAAGCCGGTACCATTCATGCCATCGGCGCGGGAATTCTTATCTGCGAGATCCAGCAGAATTCCAACACCACCTACCGTGTGTACGATTACGGCCGTGTGGGTGCCGACGGCAAGCCCCGTGAACTGCACGTGGAAAAGGCGAAGGCTGTTTCCCGCCTGACCCCCAATGAACCCGGTGCGGGCGCAGGGAAAATCACCGCTGTGCCCGGCGGTACGGTGCAGCCGCTGGCCGCCTGCAAGTATTTCACCACCCGCCGCCTGGAAGTGACGGGGGAAATGACCCTGGATGTGGACAACAGCAGTTTTGTCTCTTTGGTGGCCACGGAAGGCACCGGCGAAGTGCGCGGCGAAAATACCGTGCCCTTTGTTCGGGGCGACAGCCTGTTTGTGCCCGCCGGCAGCGGCAGCGTAACCGTTACCGGTCCCTGCACCCTGGTGGAGACCCGCATCTGAATCTGCGATCAATTTCATTTCCATATATAATATTAAAGAAAAGGAGCGCTATAAAATGGCTGCACTTGAAAAACTTCTGCATTATGTTTCTTTTGAAACCACCTCCGCTGACAACAGCGAGACCTACCCCAGCACCCTGACCCAGCTGGTGCTGGCCAAAGAACTGAAAAAAGAGCTGGAGGAAATGGGCACTTCCAATGTGCGCATGAGCGAATACGGCTATGTAATGGCGGAAGTTCCCGCTACCCCCGGGTATGAAAACGCCCCGGCTATCGGCCTCATTGCCCACATGGATACCTCCAACGCTGCCCCCGGCGGCAATATTAAGCCCGCCATTGTAAAGAATTACGACGGCGGCACCATTCTGCTGAACGAAGAGAAGAACATCACCATGTCTCCGGAAGATTTTCCCACCCTGCGTGAGAATGTTGGCCAGGACCTGGTGGTGACCGACGGCACCACTCTGCTGGGCGGCGACGATAAGGCCGGTATCGCCATCATTATGGCTGCTGCCGAGCGCTTGCTGAAGAACGAAGTGCCCCACGGCCGCGTGTGCATCGGCTTTACTCCCGACGAAGAAGTGGGCGGCGGCACCGACCATTTCGATATTGCCGATTTTAACGCCGACTTTGCCTATACGCTGGACGGCGGCGCCATGGGCGAGATCGAGTACGAAAACTTCAACGCCGCTTCTGCGGAAGTTGTGGTGCACGGCCGTTCCATTCACCCCGGCTCTTCCAAAAACAAGATGATCAATGCCCTGCTGGTGGGCATTGAATTCAACAGCATGCTGCCCGGTTTCGAGATCCCCGCCCACACCGAGGGCTACGAAGGCTTCCAGCACCTGATGTTCATGAACGGTAACGAAGAAGAAACTGTGCTCAAGTACATCATCCGCGACCACGACATGGAGAAGTTTACCGCCAAGAAGAAGCTGTTTGAAAAAGTGGCGGCCTACATGAACGAAAAGTACGGCTACGAGATCGTTTCTCTTACTCTGAAGGATTCCTATTACAATATGAAGTCCCTGTTCGAGGGTCATATGGATATTATTGAGCGCGCCAACGAGGCCTACCGTGCCTGCGGCGTGAAGAATCCCCATTCCGTGCCGATCCGCGGCGGTACCGACGGTGCCCGTCTCTCTTACGACGGCCTGCTGTGCCCCAACCTTTCCACCGGCGGCTATAACTACCACGGCCGCTTTGAGTACGTTTCCATTGATTATATGGAAAAGATGGTGGATGTGGTGATGGAACTGGTGAAAGTTAAGTAAGTAAAGAAAAGCACGCTTCTTAAAACGAGAGGCGTGCTTTTTGACGCGAGCCGGTAAACGCAAAAAGCTTTGTCCACTTTCCCGAAAGTGGCGGGTTGTCAGGGCGGCGCCCTGGCTCGCTCGTCGCAACGAGCGAAATTCCCTGTGCTCCCAAAAGCGCAGGAGGGGGGATCGTTTGCAATAAAACTTTGCAGACACGGTTTGGGAACCCTCGCCGGGGGTTCCCGGTGGCAACATGAAATCGTGTTCCAAACAAAAAAGCACGCCTCTCGCTTGGAGAAGCGTGCTTTCGTTTTTGCTTAAAATCAGCGAGGCAGGGTGATGGGGGCGGGGTATTCCACGCCGAAGGTTTCCACAGTCACCTTGGTCATGGCGGTCTGGCCAAAACGGGCAGCAGCCACAATGTCGTTTACAACCTGCTGGCCGTCGGTCAGCTTGCCGAAGGCGGCGTATTCGCCGTCCAGATGGGGAGCAGGGTCTACCATGATGAAGAACTGGCTGCCGGCGGAGTTGGGCATCATGGAACGGGCCATGGAGAGCACGCCGGTGGTGTGCTTCAGGTCGTTCTTAAAGCCATTGCTGGAGAATTCGCCCTTAATGCTGTAGCCGGGGCCGCCCATGCCGGTACCGGTGGGGTCGCCGCCCTGAATCACAAAGCCGGGCACAACGCGGTGGAACACCACGCCGTCATAAAAGCCCTTCTGAATAAGGGAGATAAAGTTGTTCACGGTGTTGGGAGCCACATCGGGATACAGTTCGGCGGTCATGGTGCCGACGGTGGTCTCGAAGGTGACAATGGGATTCTTGTTGGCCATAAAAGGAAACCTCTTTTCTGAAAATCATGCCGCGCAGACCGCGGTACTCTTCCAGTATACAGGAAACCGGCTCCGATGGGAAGAGAAAAGCGGAATTTTTTGAGAAATTTCTTTCGCGCTGTAAAGTGCTTTCTGATTGCAGAAGAGGGAAGAGCGGGCAAAATGATGTAAAAACCGGGTGGGTTTTAGACGAATAAAGCAAAAACCTGTAAAAAACAGTGTAAAAATGCACAATTTCAATTGACATAATTTAGTGAAAAGGTAGGAATATTTTTTGTGCCGGCTTGTATAATGAATAGAATTCTTCTTTTGAAAAAACAAGCAAAGCGGCAAACAACACAATTATTGCTGTTTTGCAGCGGCGCGTTCGGTTTACTTCCGTGCAAAAAAAAGAAAACGCGCATTTTTTGTGCAAGTTGCTGAAACAGATATTGCGGGAAAATGAACGGCGAACACCCCGGATGGATATTTTGTCTATTTTCACCGTCAAACCATTATTTTTTTTTAGTTTATTGACAAAAGAACACATGCATGCTATTATATTCATACCATATTTGATGTGCTATTGTTCAATTGCACCAAAACAGAGAAGGTAAGAAGGAGGTGTGCGGATCACCCGGTTTTGGGAAAAGGACGATAGGACTGTTTTTTGTTTGTATGCAATCCCGTTTTGGGTTACATAAGGGCAGAACAATCTTATTAGATTGTCACAATATGGTGAAGTGTTCCACAGGATTTGAAACCGCAGTTCAGAATCAAAATTAAAAAAGAACAGGAGGAATTGACAATGAGTGCAAACAATCCTACCGCGATTGATCTCAACAAGCCGAAGTCGGTTTGGGAGAGAATGGCTGAAAGATGGCAGCTGTATGCTCTGCTGGCTCTTCCGCTTATTTATGTGCTCGTCTTTGCTTACGGTCCTATGGGCGGTCTGGTCATCGCTTTTAAGGATTATAAGTACAAACTTGGTATTTGGGGCTCCCCGTGGGTTGGCATGGAGAACTTTGTTCGTTTCTTCACTTCCTACAAGTTCTGGGGTATTGTCCGTAATACTCTGGCGCTCTCTGTGTATACTCTGGTCGCCGGCTTCCCTGTAACGATCTTCTTCGCTCTGTGCATCAACGCCTTCCCCGGCGCCAAGTATGCCAAGGTTGTGCAGACCGTTACCTACATCCCCCACTTCATTTCCACCGTTATCATGGTTGGTCTGATCCAGCAGCTGCTGAACAACCGTATCGGTATCTGGGGCATTGCCTGGTCCTTCATCACCGGTCAGCCCATGGGTTCCGCTCCGGCCGTTCTTACCAGCGGTCCTGCGTTCGCCCACATGTATGTGTGGACCGGCATCTGGCAGGGTACCGGCTATTCCGCCGTTATCTACATCGCCGCTCTGGCTGGTGTTGACCCGTCCCTGCATGAAGCCGCTATCATCGACGGTGCTAACCGCGCTCAGCGTTGCTGGCACATCGATATTCCCACCATTCTGCCCACCGCCGTCATCATGCTGATCATGCAGATCGGCCACCTGATGAGCGTTGGCTACGAGAAGACTTACCTGCTGCAGAATACTCAGAACCTGGCCTATTCCGAAATCATTTCCACCTATGTGTATAAGGTGGGTCTGACCGGTACGTCCGACTTCTCTTATTCTACTGCCATCGGTCTGTTCAACTCCATCATCAACTTCATCCTGCTGCTCACTGTTAACAAGATCTCCAACAAGGTCAGCGGCAGCGGTCTATTCTAAGAAAGGAGGAAAATTGTAATGGCAAAAGAACCTAAAGATAAGCTCCATAGCTTTGGTAACGCCTCTGTGGCGGATAAAACGTTCTACATCGGCATCGGTATCTTCCTGTCTGTATTCCTGATCCTGGTTCTGTACCCCTGCCTGTTCGTTATTGCCGCATCGTTCTCCTCCGGTGGCGCGGTGCAGTCCGGTCAGGTTTATGTATGGCCTGTCGGCTTTAACCTGAACGGTTATGACACTTGCTTCCATAACCCCAACATTCTGACCGGTTTCCGCAACTCTGCTGTGTATACCGTCGTTGGTACCGTTTGGAACCTGTGCCTCACTATGATGTGCGGTTACACCATGGCCCGTAAGGACCTGCCCTTCCGTAACGCCATCATGTTCCTCTTCTCCTTCACCATGTTCTTCGGCGGCGGCCTCATCCCCGGCTACATCCTGAACCGCTCCCTGGGCCTGGTAAACACCTTCTGGGTCATGATCAGTCCCGGCTCCATGTCCGTGTACAACATGATCATCGCCAGAACCTTCATCGCCTCCAACATCCCGGATGACATGCTGGAAGCTGCTCAGATCGACGGTTGCAACGACTTCCGTTTCTTCACTTCCATCGTTCTCCCGCTGTCCAAGGCTGTTATTGCGGTTCTGACCCTGTATTACGGTGTCGGTCACTGGAACGCTTACTTCAATGCAATGATCTATCTCTCCAACAGAGAGATCTTCCCCCTGCAGCTGTTCCTGAAGGAAATCCTGCTCTCCGCTAACGTTGACCCGTCCACTGTTTCTGACCCCGAACTTGCTGCTCAGCTGGCTACCCTGGTTGAAGTTATCAAGTACGCCGTCATCGTGGTCGCTCTGATCCCGGTTATGCTGGTGTATCCTTTCGTTCAGAAGTACTTCGTTAAGGGCGTTATGATCGGTGCCGTTAAGGGCTGATCTTACTCCAATGCTTCTGATTATTGGGACTTGTTTCAAAATACCTGTTTAACTTCACTTTATAAACGCCTGAGAGGCATCGGATTTTTCCGGTGCCTCTTTGATTTTTATACAGCAGAAATATTGCCCGGCTGCACCGAAAATATACAAAATCATAAAAAAACAATTGTGTTTATGTGGGGTGCATGCTACAATGATGTAAATTCACATTGAGGTGATGACGATGGAGTTTGGGCAGATTTTTACTTATATTATGCTGGCTTTTGCGCTGATTGGCGCACTGGACCGCTGCTTTGGCAGCAAATTCGGCCCGGGCCAGGCCTTTGAAGACGGCTTTGGCACCATGGGCCCGCTGGTGCTGGCTATGGTGGGTATCAATACCGTGGCACCCCTGCTTTCAAAATATCTTGCGCCGGTGCTGTCTCCGCTGTGCCAGTCGGTGGGAATTGACCCCTCCATTGTTGCCGGTATGCTGCTGGCTAATGACAGCGGCGGCTGGCCGTTGGCTATGGCCTTGACCCAGGACGAAGAGATTGGCCGACTTTCCGGTTCGCTCATCGGCAGCGTCATGGGTACGGCGGTTCTGTTTACCATTCCGGTTGGCTTTTCGGCCACCCCGGCAGAAAAACGCCGCAGCGTTGCACTGGGTCTCATCATCGGTCTGATCACCCTGCCTATTGGCTGTGTGGCCGGCGGGTTGTTTATGGGCATTGGCCCCATCAAGCTGCTGCGCAATCTGCTGCCGCTGATTGTGCTTTCACTGATCTTCGTAGTCGGTCTTAAATTCTTTGAGTCCATCACCGTCACCATCATTGTTTGGTTTGGCAAGCTGGTGACCGCCGGTATTACCGTGGCGCTGGCCATTGCCATTGTAATGAAGCAGCTTAACCGCCCCATTGCAGACCTTGTTCCCTTCGATGAAAGTCTGCTTGTGGTGGGCAGCATTGCCATTGTCCTCAGCGGCGCCTTTGTTATGCTGTTTTTTGTGCGGCTGCTGTTTAAAAAGCCGCTTTCTGTGCTGGGTACGCGCCTTTCTATGAACGAAGCCTCGGTGGTTGGTATGCTGACCACCATGGTGAACAGCATTGGCACCTTTGGACTGATGAAGGACATGAACCGCCGCGGCGTGGTGGTGAACACCGCGTTTGCGGTTTCCGGTGCTTTTGTGCTGGGCGACCACGTGGCCTTTACCGCCAGCACAGAACCCAGCCTGGTGCCTGTGCTGATCGTGGGCAAAATGGTTGGCGGTGCGGCAGCTGTGGCCATTGCACTTTTGCTGACAAAAAACGACACGGAAACCGAATAAATGAAACGACCGGCCTGCCGTGTGGTGTGCCGGTCTTTTTATTTGCAAACAGATGAACCTGCGATGGTTGACAGGGCTGATTTTGCGGTGTTATAATTTATTGATAATGATTTCTTTTAGACCAGGAGAATGTGTATGAAACATTGGATGCAAAAACTGATTTTTCCCGTGTTTGTACTGATTTGTATATTGTTCGGTGTGTACTTTTTTGCGCTGCAGATGGAGACTGTGGATACCGCCCCGGTGATCCGCAGCCCGGAGGAGCCCTGCCGAATTTCTGTACAGAATGTGACCGACGAGGCTCTGTTGGAAGGCGTAAGCGCTTCGGATCGGGAAGACGGCGACCTAACGGCTGCGCTGCTGGTGGAATCGGTTTCCAAGTTCTTTGAAAGCGGCCGCTGCCGTGTAACGTATGCGGTGGTGGATTCTGCCAATAACGTGACCAAACTGAGCAGGGAAGTGCAGTTTACCGATTATGTTTCTCCCCGCTTTTCTCTCGTTTCGCCCCTGGTGTTTTCTTCTTCCATGCGCTTTGTTGCTTCCGATCTTGTGCGGGTAGAGGATTGCCTGGACGGTGATATTTCCAAAAGTGTGAAAATGGCGCTGACCGATGCCTCGGATTCGATTTACGAGGCGGGATGCCGGCCGGTTATTTTCCGTGTGAGCAACAGCAAGGCCGATACCAGCGTGCTGACGGCAGACGTAACGGTGCTTTCGCCGGAAGATTATTCCGCCTGGCAGCGCGGCCCGCAGATCAATCTGGACGCCTGGTTGGTTTATGTAAAAGCCGGCGAGGCCTTTGACCCGATGGATTACTTAAAGGGCGTGACCTATGGCCCGCAGGAGTGGAGTGCTCGTGAAGCCGCGGCATATGTAACCGCCGGTGAGGCGGATACCGCCGTGCCCGGCACATATACGGTGAAATACGAATACCGCGGCGATACCGGCGAATACGGCTGGACGCAGCTGGTGGTTGTGGTGGAAGAAGGTGTGTAAACATGGATACGCCCCAGGTGAATGACAGAAAAAATGAAGAACATGCGCTGGATATATTCAGTATTCTGCGGGATGTGCTGCGCAGTTGGCTGCTGATTTTGATGGCCGGTATTGTGGCTGCTATGGGTATGTTCGTGTATGCTACCGAAACATACCACCCGGTGTATACTTCCCGCATTACTTTTGTGGTGACGGATACCTCCAGCTCCGCCACGGTGTATTCCAATCTTTCCACCGCGATCAATTTGGCACAGGTGTTTGGCGGTCTCTTCAACGACCACACACTGCAGGAAAAAGTGGCCGTCTCCGGTGGGGTGGAGGATTTCAGCGGAAAAATCAGTGCCAGCGTGGTGCCGGAAACAAACCTGCTGGTCATCTCCGTAACGGCGCAATCGCCCGCAGAGGCCTATAAAATGGCAAAAGCCTTGGTGGAACACCACACCGAAGTCACCGAAACGGTGATCGGCAATGCCGTGCTGGAAGTGCTGGAGTCGCCTGTTCTGCCCGCCGGGCCCAATGCGGGTATGAATCGTTCTTCCAGAGTGAAGAAGGCGGCGGTGCTTGGTGTACTGCTGGCAGCGGCCGTGGTCGCGGTTATCTCCTATTTCCGCGATACGGTAAAAAATGTGGAAGATGTGAGCACAAAGTTGGATCTTCCTCTGCTTTCTGTTTTGTACCACGAAGAAAAATACAAAACCCTCCGCCAGCGTTTGCTGCGCCGGAAGAAGGGCATTCTGATTTCGGATTCCACCACCAGCTTTGGCTTTACAGAGGCCTGCAAACAGCTGCGTACCCGCATTGAGTACCGCACCCGCGCCAAGGGGCAAAAAGTGCTGCTGGTGACCAGTGTGCTGGAAAACGAAGGTAAATCCACGGTGGCGGCGAACCTTGCCCTGACCTTGGCCGGAAGCGGCCGGCGCACGCTGCTGGTGGATGCCGATTTGCGCAAACCCTCCATAAGAAAGCTGTTTTCACTGGGAGAAACCAAGGGACAGCTGACCGCTGTGCTGGACGGAAAGCTGCCGTTTGCGCCGGAACAGTTTCCTAAGGTGGCCAATGATCTGCATGTTTTGTGTGAATCGCAGCCGGTTTCTGCCGGTATAGGAAAATACAGCGGCAGCCGAATGGAAACGCTGCTGCGGGTAGCCCGTAAACACTATGATTATATCGTGGTGGATACGCCGCCCATGTCTGCTGCTGCCGATGCGGAATCTTTGGCCGCGGCTGCCGATGCTTC
>JAFYOA010000356.1 GCA_017547865.1 Clostridia bacterium | reverse complement strand
TTTATGAAACATCATTTTTGGAAAGAAAACGGAGATAAGATTATTGTAGGCCTGCTGATCGCCGCGGGTGCGGTGCTGGCGTATTTTGTGTGCCTTAAATTTACCACTTTGCTGCGGTTTGCAAAGGGCATTGCCGATATTGCGGCCCCCATTCTCAGCGGTGCGGTGATAGCGTACCTCATTTCGCCGCTGTGTAACCTGTACGAGAATGGCAGCTATTATGTTTTGAATGCACTGCATGTGTTTAAGAAAGATGTTTCCCGCCGCCGGCTGAGCGCCACCATTGGCGTGGCAGGTTCCATGCTGACTTTGGTTGCGGTGGTGACTTTGTTCTTTGTGATGATTCTGCCCCAGGTATGGCAGAGCATCGTATCTATGGTAAATTCCATTTCTACCTATACCGATAACATCGTCCGTCTTACCCGCGATCTCTTCGCAGAGTACCCCGAACTGGAAGGTTCGCTGATCTCTTTGTGGGAGACCATGGAGACCGATGTAACCAATTTCTTCCAGCAAACCATTCTGCCCAACATTGACAAATGGGTGAGCAGCCTGGGCAGCGGTGTGGGCAAAACGCTCTCCTTCCTGTACAATATGGTGATTGGCCTTGTGGTGGCCATTTATATGCTGGCCTCCCGCAAGCAATTTGCCGCGCAGGCCACCAAACTGCTGTATGCGGCTCTGCCTACCCGCCACGCGGGCAATGTGCTGGAGCACGTCCGTTTTGCAGACCGTATCTTTGGCCGGTTCATCGGCGGCAAAATCGTGGATTCCCTCATTATGGGCGCCATTGCCATGGTGGGTCTGCGGCTTTTGAATATGCCGTATGCGGTGCTGATGAGCGTGATCATCGGCGTGACCAATATCGTTCCCTTCTTCGGCCCCATTGTGGGCGGCATTATCTGCGTATTTATCACACTGATCGTAGACCCCATGAAGGCGCTGTACCTGGGCGTTTTTGTGCTGGTGCTGCAGCAGGTGGACGGCAACATCATCGGCCCCGGTATTCTGGGCGAGACCACCGGCCTTTCCAGTTTTTGGGTGCTGTTCTCCATTTTGCTCTTTGGCGGCCTGTGGGGCGTGGTGGGTATGGTCATCGGCGTGCCTCTGTTTGCGGTTATTTACAGCATGGTCAGCGATTGGGCCAATGTGCAGCTGAAGAAAAAGCATCTCTCCACCAAAACCGCCAAGTACGGCAACGTAACGGTGGAAGATATGGAAGACGGAAGTTATTTGGAATAAAACAAAAACCAATATACATTTGAACCGGAAGGTTTTTCGGAACTTATATTTTGCAGAAGCGGAGGATTTTGTATGCATTTGGTTGAAATTATGGAAGCCCTGCGAAAGGGCAAAGGCGCTTCTTTGAGCCTTGTAACGGAAGAAAAGCTGGAGCAGATCCGTTCCCATTCTTTTTATGCGGAAGCGGTGGCTGCAATACGCGCAGAAGCCGATGAGAAGGGCGGCCAACTCATTCCCATGGTGCCGTATTCCTATTATAAGCTGTTTGACGAGACCGGCTCCCGTGACGAGTTCCAGGAGGTGTTCAACGAGCAGCGCACCCGCCTGCAGGTGTTTACCCTGGCGGCCATGCTGGATGGCACCCATATTTCCGATGTGGAAGACGCCATCTGGGCTATTTGCGATAACTTCTCCTGGAGCAACACCGCCCACATCAGCTATGGCGGCACCAAAATTGCAGAACTGCTGAACGACCCGCCCAAGGCGGATGGCAAGCCGGTGCCCTATACCCGCCATCAGAAAAACATGATCGACCTGAGCGCCACCAACACGGCACATCTGCTGGCAGAAACCATTGCCCTGCTGGGGGATAAACTTGCCCCGGTGGTGGTGCACCGCGCCCATAAAAACATTTACGAGCGGGTACTGAAGCCCTTTATGGAGATCAATACCCCCTTCTGGTGGGAGACCACCCTGAACAACTGGGGTGCCGTGTGCTCCGGCAACATCGGTATTGTTGCCATGTATATGATCGAAGACGATGCTATGCTGGCCGCGATCCTCAAGCGCTGCACCGATACCATGCTGTGCTACCTGGACGGCTTTAAGGAAGACGGCGTGTGTACCGAAGGCCTGGGTTACTGG
>JAFYOA010000355.1 GCA_017547865.1 Clostridia bacterium | reverse complement strand
TGGGCCGCCTGCAGTTCGAGCCTTCCTTTGCCTATCACGATTACGAAAAAGACGGCAACGTCATCCGCAAGGGTGATATCGTCATCAACATGCACATTCCTTCCTGCGGCCCCATGACCGAAGAACTGTGCATGGATTCCTTCCGTCAGGCAGAAGCTTTCTTTAAGGAATTGTTCCCCGGCCGCCCGGTTGCCTTTATGTGCAACTCCTGGCTGCTGTACCCGGAACACGAAAACATGCTGGAACCCACCACCAACATGCGCAAGTTCATGAACTTCTTTGACATTGTGGAAGGCCGCGAAGACCCCAACGGCGGCAATCTGTGGCGCATTTTCTATGCCCACAATTATTCCGATCCCACAAAGCTGCCCCAGGAGACTTCTCTGCAGCGCGCCTACGTTAAGCTGCTCTCCTCCGGCAAACCCGCCGGTTCCGGCGTTGGCTATTTCTTTATGAAAGACGGTGTGATTCTGTAATGCTGTGCGTGAGCGATTTTATTGACCCCGGGTTTGTGCGCCGAAAAGCAGAAGAAGCCCTGGCCACGGCCCCCATGCACCTTACCGACCACATTGCGGAAAGAAGCGAAGGCGGCCCCCACGATTATTACTCCAATGGTGATTACTGGTGGCCCGACCCCACCAAGCCCGATGGCCTGCCGTATATTCAGCGGGACGGCCAGTCGAACCCGAACAACTTTAACCACCACCGCACCTGCCTGCGCGCCATGCGCACGGCAGTGGCCAGCCTTACCATGGGGTACAAGCTGTTTGGCGAAGAAAAATACGCCGCACACGCGGTGCGCATTCTGAAAGAATTCTTTTTGGATGAAGAAACATACATGGCGCCCCACCTGTTGTATGCCCAGGCAATTCCCGGAAAATGCTCCGGCCGCAGCATCGGTGTGATCGATACCCTTCATCTCACCGAAATTCCCGCCGCCATCGATGCCCTGCGTGCTTCTCCTGCCATGACAGAAGAAATTTACAGCGGGCTGCAAACGTGGTTTGCCGAGTACCTTTTGTGGATGGACACCCACCCCTACGGCGTTGCCGAGCGGGATTACAAAAATAACCATGCCATTTGCTGGCATGTGCAGGCAGCTGCCTTTGCCCGCTTTACCCACAACGAAGAAATTCTGGCGGCCTGCCGCAAGCGCTACAAAGAAAAGCTGCTACCCGACCAGATGCGGGAAGACGGCGCTTTTACCGATGAACTGAAGCGCACCAAGCCCTACGGTTATTCCATTTTTGTGCTGGATAATTTGGTGGTGCTGGCCAAGCTGCTTTCGGATGAAACCAACGACCTGTGGAACTTTGCCCTGCCGGACGGCCGCGGCGTGGAAAAAGGCCTTGCCTTCCTGCTGCCCTACTTAAAGGATAAGGACAAGTGGTTCCTGCCGCCGGATGTGCAGCACCATGAAAGCTGGCCTGCCCGTGCTCCTTTTATGGTTCTGGCTGCACTGGAAAACCGGGACAACACCTGGAAAGATTTGTTCCTTTCTCTGCCGGAAGAATCTTTCGATGCCGAAGTGCGCCGCAATCTGGGCATCCGCTGGTCGACTTTGGTGGCAGATTGGATCGGCCTTCAATAACAATCGTTTTGCCTCCCCGTACCCGCGGGGAGGTTTTTCTTTTCACTTTAAACCACTTGCAAAACGTGGAAAAAGTTGCTATACTGGTTTTGAATTGGGATCAATTGAACCCATTGAATTTGTTTTGCAGAAAGGATTGCACCATGCTCCTCACACTGGACATCGGCAATACCAACATCATTCTCGGCTGTTTTGACGAAGACGAGCTGAAAGTCACCGCCCGCATTACCACCGAGAAAAACAAAACAGAAGACCAGTACGCCGTAGCCATTCGGGATGTACTGGATATTTACGGCGTCTCCATGGACCGGATCTCCGGCGCTATTCTCAGTTCCGTGGTTCCCATGCTGACCCAGCGGGTGGCACTGGCTGTGGAAAAGATCGCCC
>JAFYOA010000354.1 GCA_017547865.1 Clostridia bacterium | reverse complement strand
TTCATATTTTCTCCCAACTTTACCAAGTGAATAGAAAATCAAACAAATTAACAGAAGAGTATGCGGTGTCAAACGTCAGATTAAACGCATTCGCATAGACGAAGAAGCCGAGGAAGCACACGCAGGCGACGGTGGAGATGAGGCGGTAAGAGCGGGGCTCGAAGGTTTTTTTCAGCATGGTGGGCAGGTAGCACACCGTGCCAAGCTCAAAGTAGTTGCCCATGCGGCCAAACATATTGGCGCCCGCCTGGGTGCCCATAACCATAAATGCCAGGCTGATGATGCTCATATGGATCAGGGTATTTTCCATATCGGTGGTGTCTTTCAGCACCCATTTGCCAAACAGCAAGCTGATCAGCGGCGGCACAGAATACACCCCCAGGCGGAAAACGTTGATGGTCGCGTTGTCGAACACCTCGTACTCTGCAAGGGTCTTACCCAGGTCGTTGGCCTGTTCCATAAAGGCAGTGATGGCGGTCTCGAAGTTCATCATAACAACCGCGGTAACCGCAATAAATACAAACGTAAACGCGCGCCAGGGTTTGGCCTTAAACAGCGGCAGCACCACAAAAGCAAGAGCGTAGGTATGCAGCAGCATAGCCGCAAAAACCAGGGCAAAATAGCGCCCCCACTGCTTTTTTTCCAGGTAAGGAAAGGCCAGGGTGACGATAGCCATGCCCATCACCTGCTTCAGCGCCGCCAGGGTGAACACAAAGGTGCCCAGGGTGAAGTAAACGAACACGCTGAACAGAAAGTTCTGCGAATAGCGCTTGAAAAACCACAGAAAGCAGGTTTGGGTAATTGCCACCGAAATAAAAATAAGCATTTGGGCGTTGTTGAAAACGGTTTTGATGATGCTCTCGTAAAAATAAAACAGCGGATTGGTGAAGGGGTTGAAGTTTTCGGGATCTGCCAGCCATTCCCCCACGTTGGGCATACCCTCAAAGCCGCGAATATAGTTGACGGTATCGTTATAGCTTGTGCGCAGGCCGGCGAACAGAACGAGCACCACCACCAACGCAAGGTAGGCGCCGTCGTTCCACACAGAATAACGGCCGCCGCGCGCCAGGGCTTTTTCGGTATTTTTTTCAGAAAAATACGCCAGTACCAGCGCAGCGGCAAAAACGCCCAACAGTTTGAACATGCTTTTCTCCTATGATATAAAATTCCAATTTAAAGTATAATACATTTCTGCAAAGAAGTAAACGGCAAAAAGCAATAAATACCGGTGAAAAACGCAGGTGCGTGGTGATGCACTTCCACTTGAAATTTTTGGCGGAATAGGGTATGATGAAGCCGAAAGGAGTGATTTTATGAAAAAAATCATAGCAATTTTAGCAGCACTGCTGCTCTTCGCCCTGTGCGGTTGCAGCACGCCCGCGCCTGCCGAAAGTAAGCTGCCGGAGAGTTCCGCTGCCCCCGTATCATCGGAAGACACCTCTTCTTCCAACGCACCGGAAAGTGAGATTTTTTTGGAAACCGAGGCGCTGTACATTCGTGCAGGCAGTTACGGTGACGAAAGCTTCGATGCCCTCTTCCCCTTTGAAAACCCCGGCGCCATGGCCATCAGTGCGGTGAAGCATCTGCCGGTTCTGCGGTTCCAAACGGAGGACGAATTTACTGCCCGGGTGGAGAAGCTGAAAGAATCGTTCCAGCTGGATGTTTCCTACGACGATGCGGCTTCTTTTATGGAGGAAATCGCCGCTTTTGACGAAGCTTTTTTTGAAGAAAATGACCTGCTTGCGGTGTATGTCTGGGCTCCCAGCGGCTCCATTCGCCACGAAGTGACCGAGACTTCGATCTACAGCGGGCAGTTGACAATTTATGTGAAAGAAATCATCCCGGAGATCGGCACGGATGACATTGCGGAGTGGTTCATTCTGCTCCCTGTCTCCAAGGAGCAGTCCGCCAACTGCACCGCCTTCGATGCCGTCATGGGCAGCGGATGGTAAAACACTACAATTAAAGAAAAAGCTGACAGGCGTTGTATCCATCAGGATACAGCGCCTGTTTTATATCACTTGAAAAGCACAGCAACCTATGTTATATTAGACTCGCATATTATCAGTGAAAACCAGAGGTATAATCATGGAAATTATAAAAAATAAAACTGCAAAAACTCTTTTTGGTTGTGATTTCATCGTGAAATTTTCTGAAGACAGAAAAAACGGAAAAATCAAGCTTTTGCAGCTCACAGATATGCAGATCATCGACGCGGAGCAGAAGCGCACGCCTGACAGATTGAGAAAAGACGAGATGATCGCGTGGAGCCCCGATAAATTCGATGAAAACTTCGGAAATCACGTAAAGTCGCTTATTGCGCAGTCAAGGCCGGATCTGATTTTCATCACCGGAGATATGGTGTACGGCTCTTTTGACGACAGCGGAAGAACGTTTGAGTGGTTCTGCGATTTTATGGATTCTTTGTCCATTCCCTGGGCATGCGTATTCGGAAATCACGACAATGAATCTCACAAAGGTGTGGAATGGCAGTGCGATCTGCTCGAAAACACCAAATACGGTTTGTTTAAAAAAGGAAACGTCTCCGGCAACGGAAACTACACGGTGGGGATTTGTGCCGGCAATGAACTGATACGGGTTTTGCACATGCTCGATTCCCACGGCTGCCTTGACAAAGCCGGGGTATATCCGGATCAGCTTGAACTTATAAGAGAGAACACAAAACGAATCAACACGGTACAGAATAAAGAGGTTCCCGGGTTTATCGGCATGCATTTCCCCACGGACGAATACAAAGATGCCGAACGCTTTAAGGGATATGCAGCAGAGGACCGAGCGTGCTATACCATCGGTGTGGATGTTGCCGCCAAGGACGATGACTTCGGCACAAAAGCACAGATTTTTAAGAAAGTAAACACTGTTCCCGTACCCGGTTTTCTGGATATGGTCAAAGAATGCGGCATACAGGCTGTGTTTGCGGGGCATTTTCACTCTGTAAATACCTGTATAACCTACGAGGGTGTGAAATGGGTCATGGGCCTGAAGACCGGTCAATACGACTATCATAATCCCGGGCAGATCGGAGGCACACTGATCACATTGGAAAACGAAACCTTCAGCGTTTCACATTTGCCCTCTCTGGTCATGTACGCTCCATTCCCCGGGAAATGCTGTATTTTCGAAAACTTTTTTGCGGCAGAGAATGAAGCTTGATCCATTCTCCACAGGGCAAAATCACAAAATAAAAAGAGAGATACTCACATGAGCATCTCTCTTTTGCTTTACTCAATATTTTCGCCCAGGGTACCGGAGCTGGCGGCGATGAGGTAGGCGTTGATAAAACCATCCAGGTCACCATCCATTACAGCGTTGATGTTGCCCATTTCGTAGCCGGTGCGGTGGTCTTTGGCCAGGGTATAAGGCATGAACACGTAGGAGCGGATCTGGCTGCCCCAGGTGATTTCCTTCTGCACGCCCTTAATATCCGCGATCTTATCCAGGTGCTCGCGCTCTTTGATTTCAACGAGCTTGGAGATCAGCATCTTCATGGCCACGTCGCGGTTCTGGTACTGGCTGCGTTCCACCTGGCAGGCAACAGTAATGCCGGTGGGAATATGAATGAGTCGCACGGCGGAAGAGGTCTTGTTAACCTTCTGGCCGCCGGCACCACTGGCGCGGTATACTTCCATACGGATGTCATCCGGAGGAATTTCCACGCTGGTGTCTTTATCAATTTCGGGCATTACTTCCAGAGAAGCAAAGGAGGTCTGGCGGCGGCCGGCGGCGTCAAAAGGAGACACGCGCACCAGGCGGTGCACACCGGATTCACTCTTGAGGAAGCCGTAGGCATTTTCGCCTTCCACCAGAATGGACGCGCTCTTCAGGCCGGCCTGGTCACCGTCGAGGTAATCGAGAGTGGAGACCTTAAAGCCGTGGCGCTCGCCCCAGCGGTTGTACATACGGAACAGCATTTCGGCCCAGTCCTGGGCTTCGGTGCCGCCGGAACCGGCGTGGAAAGTGAGGATGGCGTTTTTGGAATCGTATTCGCCGGTGAGCAGCGTGGTGAGACGCATCTCGGCGATGGTTTTTTCAATGTATTCGATCTCTTCTTCCACTTCATCGGTAAAAGAAAGATCTTCGGCTTCGTCAGCCATTTCGATCAGAGCCATGCAGTCATCGGCCTTGCCTACCAGCTTCTGGTAGCTTTCGTCGCGGCCTTTCAGCGTAGCCAGCTTCTGCGTAATTTTCTGGGCCTTTTCCATGTCGTCCCAAAAACCGGGCTCGGCGGTCTTATGCTCGAGCATTTCCACTTCCATGCGAAGCTTCCCAAGCTCGAGGGCTTCGGCCAGTTCATCCAGGGCTTTGATCTGGTCGTTGAGTTTAAATTTCAGTTCTTCGTACTGAAGCATATTGTCTCCCTGCCTTTCAAATAATCCATAGTATTCCTATTCTACAACTTATTTATTATAATGCAGGAAAAGCAAGTTGTAAAGGGGTGTTTTTCTTTATAAAGGAGATAATTTATTGATTTTTTGCGTCTACTCTGTGAACAGACTGAAAATAAACCCCGGGAATACTTGCACTTTCTTTTAAAATGAGATAAAATTAGTTTGTGAAAATTTACACTCTTCGCACCTGAAAAAATTACTGTATGCAAAGATAAAAGGAACCGAAATGACAAGTTTTAAAGGAATCAACTGTCCCGTATGCGACGTTGCTTTTTCGGATGCGGACGACATTGTCGTTTGCCCCGAATGCGGCGCCCCCTACCACCGTGCCTGCTACAAGCAGATCGGCCACTGCCTGTTTGACCATGCCGCCGGCCAGGGCTGGCAGGCCCCCGAACAGCCCAAAGTGACCGCCGACCCCGAAGAAACGTCAAAACAGGAATACAGCGCCGAAGAGCAGGAAGAAACCGCTCTTCCCACCCGCTGCCCCCGCTGCGGCAACGAGAACCCCGAAGGTTCTATGTTTTGCAACACCTGCGGCACCCCGCTGATGCGCCGCGAACACTACACCTCTGCCCAGGGTACCTCCGGCGATGCCTACACCACCTTTTTCGCCGCTGCCTCCGGCATGAACCCCGAAGACAAGGTGGCCGGCGATGTGAATTTGGAAGAAGCCACCCGCTTTACCCATATCAACAGCCTGTATTATGTGCCGATCTTTAAAAAACTGCGGGAAAAGAACCGCGGCCGCTTTAATTTCAGCGCGCTGCTCTTCTCCGGCGGCTGGCTGCTGTACCGCAAGCAGTACACCGCGGGCATCATCGTTACGGTGATCACCACCCTGATGTCCATCCTCTCCACCCTGTCCCTCTCTTTGGGTGCCATGCCCATTATGGTGGAGATGTTCACCAACTGCGGCATCGATCCTTCCAGCGTATCGCTTTCTTACGAGCAGCAGCTGCTCATTGCCTCCGAACTGCAGAAATATCCCCAGTTCCTCACCTACTCCTGGCTGGCCATTCTGCCTTTGGTGGTCAACGGCATCATTGCCATTGTACTGGGCTTCTGCGGCAATCGTATGTACTATAAGCACACCATTCGGTCCGTTCACAAGGCACGGCAGGTGTACACCGATCCCGCTTCCGACGGCTACAAGATGGAGCTGACCCATCGCGGCGGTGTAAACCCCAAGATCATTCTGCTTATTTTTGTGCTGCACTCCATTTTGAATTACCTGCCCTATTTTTTGGGCTAAGCCTTTTTGCACTCACGGGAAGTGCCGGTTTTCGGTGTTTCCCTCTCCCTTATATCCAAACAAAACGAAGGAGGCAATTCCATGCCCGTTGTCAGAAAAGCGGTCATTCCCGCTGCCGGTTTGGGCACCCGTGTGCTGCCGGCCACCAAATCCATGCCAAAAGAGATGCTGCCCATCGTGGACAAGCCTTCCATTCAATACATTGTGGAAGAAGCCGTTCGCGCCGGCATCACCGATATCCTCATCATCACCAACCGTGGCAAGAGCATCATCGAAGACCACTTTGACCGCTCGCCCGAACTGGAAGCCCGCCTGGCCATGAACCCGCCAAAGCCGATGTGCTGGAAGAAGTGGTGAACATCTCCAGGCTGGCCAACATTCAGTATGTGCGCCAGAAAGAGACCAAAGGCCTGGGCCATGCCATTGCCTGCGCCCGCTCCTTTGTGGGCGACGAGCCTTTCGCCGTGCTGTACGGCGACGACGTGATTCTGGGTGAGACCCCCACCTGCGGCCAGCTGATCGATGCCTACGAAAAATATGGCAAGTGCGCCGTGGGCGTAAAGGAAGTCTCCCGGGAAGACGTGCAGAAATACTGCACCCTGAAGGTAGACCATCTGGAAGGCCGCAACTACCTGTGCACCGATATGATCGAAAAACCCAAGCCGGAACAGATCATGTCCTGCTTCTCCATTTTGGGCCGCTGCGTGCTCACCCCGGAGATTTTTGATGTTCTGGACCACACCGCCCCCGGTGCCGGCGGCGAAATTCAGCTGACCGACGCCATGAAGGAAATTGCCCTGAAGGACGGCATGATTGCCGTGGACTTTGACGGCACCCGCTACGACATGGGCAACAAGCTGGGCATTATGCAGGCCGCTGTGGAAGTTGCCCTGCAGCACCCGGAAATCGGTGAAGGCTTCCGCAAATATTTGAAAGAAATCGCCGCCACTCTGTAAGCGGCTGTAGATAAAGGAAATAACAATGGAAAAGAAATTTAACCTGCTGCTTCGCAGCTACCTGAGTGAAAATGCCATCGCCCAGTCCACCGTGGTGCGTTACGGCGGCGGCCATATCAACGAGACCTACCTGGTGACCACTCCCGATGAAAAGCTGATTCTGCAGAAGCTGAACACCTATGTGTTCAAGACGCCTGTGGACGTGATGACCAATCTGGAGAAGATCTCCGCTTTTCTGTATGAACGTGTTTCTGCCCGGGGCGGCGATGTGAACCGCGAACTGCTGAACATCGTTCCCACTGCAGAGGGCAAAATCTATGTGGAAAACGAAGACGGTTTCTGGCGTATGGTCAAGTTCATCGATAACACCGAGACCTATGATGTGATTGAAAACCCCTCCATGTTTGAGGAGTGCGCCATTGCCTTCGGCGGCTTCCAGAATGACCTGGCAGACTTCCCCGCCGCTACCCTGGCCGAGACCATCCCGAATTTCCACAACACCCCGGACCGTTACCGCCAGTTTGAAGAGGCCATTGCCGAAAACAAGGCCGGCCGCCTGCATGCGATCCCGGAAGAGATTGAATTTGTTAAGGCCCACCGCCCGGTGTGCAACAAGCTGATGGATCTGCTGAATGCCGGCGAACTCCCCCTGCGCGTAACGCACAACGATACCAAGCTGAGCAATATTCTGTACGATGCCAACACCCGCCGGCCCATCTGCGTGATCGATCTGGACACCACCATGCCCGGTCTGGTGGCCTATGACTTCGGTGATGCCATTCGCGGCGGCGCCTGTACGTCAGACGAAGACGAGAAGGATATATCCATAGTGGGTGTGAACCTGGATTTTTTCGATGACTTTGCAAAGGGCTTCCTCT
>JAFYOA010000353.1 GCA_017547865.1 Clostridia bacterium | reverse complement strand
ACGGTGAGTACGCAGGGGGTGTTATTGCCCTTCAGCCCGGCCATGCGCTCCAACTGGCCTTTGTACAGCCGGCCGCCGTATACGGGCCCGCCAAAGATCACCAGTTCCTGTTCGCCAAAATTCGCTTCGGCGGCACCGTGGGTCAGGTCGAGTTCGCTGAATTCACCGCCCAGCACTTCGGCCATGGCGCACACGCCCCGGCGGCTGGTATCGGTGGGGGAAAAGTAAACGGCAGTGACAGAATAATTCATAGGTATTCTCCTTTTTATCAATTACAGGCCGTATATGCGCCGGGCATTGCCGCGGCTCACGGCTTCGTAGGTTTCGGGGGAAAGGCGGCCGTCGGCAGCGCAGGCATCCAGCCAGTCCGAAAGCGGGAACAGCGTTTTTTCGTTTACGGTATCGGTGGCAAAGAACAACCGGTCACGGAAGGTTTCGAGGAAGTACAGGCCGTAGGCTTCGTCGCGCATCAGGGCGCGGCTGGCGCTGCCGGCAGAAAGATCACCGTACAGGTTGGGGTAGCGGTGCATCAGTTCTTCCACGCGGCCGGGAATCACCGGGCCTTCGCCATAGCCGGAACGCTCCTTGTTGCCCTCTTTGGGACAATCGGTGGAAATCTCCAGCCAGAACACCTGGCTGTGGCCGACGAATTTCAAATTCGGAAAAGCCTGCAGGGCTTTTTCCAGCAGGGGCAGGCCGGGTTTATCGCAAACACCATAGCTGTAGCCGGGTTCCGGGCTCATGTGAAAAGTCACCGGCAGCTCCAGTTTTTCTGCGGCGGCAAACACCGCCCACAAAAACGGATCGTCGATCCAGCGGTTGATCATCAGTTCGCCGATGCCTACGGCACCCTTGGCTTTGCATTCGGCCAGGCGGTCGTATACCGTCTCCGGGTCAACGGGGTTTACGTTGCACATCCACGCAAAACGATCCGGGTGTTCGGCGGCAATGCGGGCGCAGGCTGTGTTTGTGGCATCCGCACCGGGCATCGGGTTGCTTTCGCCGCTGCTCATCAGCACGGCTTTTTCCACGCCAATAGCATCCATATGTTTCATCATTCCGGCAGCATCGTAATAAGGTTTCACAGCTGCATCTGCGGGATAAACGCCGCAATGCACGTGGGTATCAAACTTTTTCATAACCATCCCTCCGGGCCTTTTTGTAAATTATACCTCTGCCGCCGGAGGATGTCAACAAAGGCAAAACCGGCAGGTTGCCCTGCCGGTTCGTGTCATCATCGTATTTCCATCTGCAGCCGCACCAGGGGAATTCCGTAGGTGGTGCCTGCGTAGCCGTCCATGTGGTTCACGGTTTCGGTGTCTGCCTGCCAGTCCCAGTAATTCCGGCGGCCTTCACCCATCACCCGGTACACTGCTTTTTGGTAGGGGCGAATGTCCTCCGGGGTAAAGTAGTAAACCTGCACCGCATCGATCCGTTCTCCGTTTCCGGCATAACCCATGGGGTCGTTCACGTTGTTTTCGGTGATCCACGCCAGCCATTTGCCTTCCACCGTGTGTACCCGGTACTGCACCCGGCCTTTGTCCACCGCCATGGCCACCCCGGTGATGGGCGATTCCTCCCACCCGGCGTAGTCGGTGAGGTTTAGTACTTCCGGCAGCCAGCCGTGTTTTTCTGTGCGCACCCGGTAGGTTACGTTCACTTTCTCCGGGGTGGGAGAAGGGGACGGCACGGCCTCTTCCGCCTCCATAGCAGCGGCTACATCGCTGCGGAAGATATCCATGCTGTAGCCCAGCGGTTCCCAAATGTGCTCCGGGTCGCCATGGCCGGAGGCAATGCCCCGCTGCCCGCCCTCCCGGTGAGAAAGGATCACCCCGTCTTCCAGTGGGTCCAGCCCAAAGGCGCTGCACAGCCGGGCAAACAGTTCCACCGCAGCTTTGTAAGTGCGCTCGGCCACTTCAGCGGTGTTGCTGCCGTCGGCAAGTTCCACCCAGGTGGAACCGCTGGTGTAGCGAATGGTATCCGGTTCGCACATTTCTATGCCGATGTGCGTATCGTTGGCGCTGCCGCCGGCGTGCCAGCCCCGGTGGTTCCAGGGGAGAGTCTGGTATACGCGCCCGGTGTTGCCGTCAATGAAAGCATGTACGCACACCGCCATGTTGGGGGCGTTCCAGTTCTTCAAAAAAACAGCGGCGTTGGGCTGGGGCGTACCTACGCTGTGCAGCATCAGCCCTTTCACCTGTATTTTACGCCCGGCGGTGTAGCAGGGATTTTTGGTAAGAAAAGCTTGTTCTATGGTCATGCATCGTTCTCCTTCCGCTCTACACATTGCTTGAATGCCTGGTGCAGGCCGGTGCTGGCCAGGCCGGAAAATAACCCGCTCAGCAGCAGTTCCGGTGTCAGCGTCCAGTGAACCCATGCGGTCAGCAGCACGCCCAGTGCGCCCATCAACAGCGGAATAAATCGATCCACAGTCTTGCCGGGCACCAGGTGTTTCAGAATATAGCCGACGCACAGGCAAATGCCAACCACCACCGGTGCCGTAAATTCATACAGAAAATCCATCGTCATAACCCTTTGTTCACCCCTTCTTCCAGTCTTTTCATCCTATGCCGCAGCTCGCTGATTTGTTCCTCCACCACCGGCATGCGCCGGGCAAAATTGTTGTGTTCCCGCACTTCCCGGGTCAGCTCGCCGATCTTCTCCCGGGTCACGGCCTGGCTGGTCTCAATTTTGGCGGTGGTGGTGCGGTTGGCCATTAAATTGGAAATGACCACTCCGCACAGCGAAAGCCCGCCGGTGACCAGGGCCACCCAAAGCTCGGTCATGGGCACCACACGGCCAGGTGCCGCAGCAATACAAAAAACTTATGTCTCACAGTTGTATCTCCTTTTTCAAATTCTTTGTGTGGGTGTTTTTGGAAAAAACACCAGAAACCGCCGCAGAAGAATGTCCCGGCGGGCGCGGTACCAGGCATTGGAGCAGACGCAGCGCTCCTGCAGCTGGCAGTTGTGGCGGGTGCGTACGGGGCAGCGGCGGCAGGGGGCCGGCATTTGCCCTACGGCAGGGGAAAGATCGCGCATGGTGTTCACCTCCTTTGGCAGAAAAACCCCCGGCTTTTCGCCGGAGGCAGGTCGTTTTTGCATCCCTCTGTATCTAATGGTAGAACATATGTTCGTGTTTGTCAAGCGGTTTTTTCGCTTTAATAAAAAATATTCCGAACAGCATCGGGCTTCCTGCAATGCGTGCTTGCAAAAAGCGGTTCGCAGATCATTTCGCCTCTTCGATTTTTACGAATTGATCCGACGGCCGGATGCCGAAAAACTTTTGCTTCTCGCGCGGTACTATGATGTTTCGGTGGACTATATTTTGGGTTTGACCGATAATCCCAGAACAGCAAAATAAAGCGAACGCTGGCCGAGAGGACGTCACATCCTATATCTTAACACACTTCGTAGGGGACGATGCTTGCATCGTCCCGCTTAATTTTGATGATTCCAGGCTCGGCTCACCCTTAAGCATCCCCGCGACGCGGGTGCGGGCACTGCCCGCCAAAGCTTTTACGTTGCGCAGTTTCTGCCAATTCAAAACAACTTTCCACTTTCCACTGTCAACTGTTAACTGTCCACTTTTTCAGGCGCGTTTTCCTGTCACGCTCCCAGCCACTTCTCTGCCACCCAAAGCATTTTCCGCCCCAGCTCTTCCCGGCCGGTCAGCAGCAAAACCAAAGCAGTGGAAACCGTCTGAATGTATCCCCATTCCCAAATGGCCTGCTCCGGCACGCCGGTCAGTTCGTGCAGCAAACGGCAGCGCGCCCGGCCGTTTTCCTGCGGATCGGTTTCGTATTCCTCCGGCCATTCCCGCATCACCACGCCCAGGTCGTAGGCTTTGTCGTACAGCAGGCCGTCCGGGTCGATCAGCCTGTAACCGCTGCCGTCCAATGTTTCCAGCACGTTCCCGTTGTGGGCATCGCCGTGCACAAGCACAAAAGCCGCGGGCTTTTCTTCCGCCGCTCTTGCCCGCAGGTATGCGTACGCCTGCGCAATGACTTCGGCAGGGCAGGAGCAGCCCAGCTTTTCGTAACTGTCGGCAATGAACTCTTCAAACCACCCTGTGCCGCCGGTGGAAAGCGCCGCATCGCCGGCGGGGATCGTCCAAGCATCCAGCAAAACGCCGCAAATAATGCGGATCTGCTCTTCCACCGTGTACCCAAGCTGCCCGATGGGCTTGCCCAGGCGTTCCAGCAGGCAGGCTTTCCGCTGTGGGGCATAGGCATACAGCTGTGCGTAACCGCGGCCGTCCGCGGCCTTCATTGCCTCTATGCCGCCGGCAAAATTGCCGCCCGTATCCTCGGGCATATCGATTTTCAAAATGTACTGCTCGCCGTTTTTGCCGGTGGCGGGTGCCGCAAACGCGTGGCTGCCGCCGGTCAGGGCATCTCCCACGGTCACCTGCCACTGCTCTTCCAGTTCGGCAATCATGTCATCAAGTTCCGCCAGCCAGCGTTCGCCGACGGCTCCGGCAGATCTTGCCCGGCCGACAACCTCGGCGGGCAGCGTTCTTTTCTGTATAGGCCGCTTCATTTCATATCCTCCTGTGAAAAATGCCGCAGCAATTTTTCTCGCTGCGGCATCGTTGTCACTTCTCTTTTTCTTTTTCTTTCTGTTTGGCTTCGGCTTCCGCTTCTTTGCGGGCAGCTTCTTCCATAGGCCCCAGAGTT
>JAFYOA010000352.1 GCA_017547865.1 Clostridia bacterium | reverse complement strand
GTGTTGGAACCGTTCCGTCGGCCGATGGTTTCCACCATCAGCGTGATCAATTCCGGCAGCATCTCAATGCTGTTGCGTTTAAATTCACGCACCACGATTTCCTTGCCTTCGGCAATATTCTCTTCGCGGCGCTCTTTCTTGAACCAGGTACGGATCTTATTGCGGGCCTCACTGGTTTTCACCATGTTCAGCCAGTCGCGGCTGGGGCCATGGCCGGCTTCCTTCGTGGTCAGAATTTCGACAATTTCACCGGTCTTTACCTGGTAATCCAGCGAAACGATACGTTTGTCTACCTTAGCACCGATCATCCGGTTACCCACGGCACTGTGGATAGCGTAAGCCACATCAATTACGTTGGAACCCATGGGCAGAGAGATCACGTCGCCTTTCGGCGTAAACACGTATACGTCTTCGGCAGCCAGGTCGCTCTTGATGGTATTGACAACATCGGTGGCATCGCCTTCCTGGCCATCCAGCACCTGTCGGATCCAGGCCACACGCTGATCCATGGAATCGCTGCCTTTTCCAAGGCCAAGCTTGTATTTCCAATGAGCCGCAATACCATACTCAGCGGTCTGATGCATTTCCCAGGTGCGGATCTGCACTTCGAAGGGAATGCCGTCTTTGCCCATCACCGTGGTGTGCAGAGACTGGTACATGTTGGCCTTCGGCGTGGAAATATAATCTTTGAAACGATTGGGCAGCGGACGGAACATATCATGAATAATGCCCAATACATTGTAACAGTCGTTTACAGAATCGACGATCACACGAACAGCAAAGATATCGAATACTTCGTCGATGCTCTTTCCCTGCAGAAACATTTTGCGATAGATGCCATGAACGCTCTTCACACGGCCGGTAATATGACCGTTGGGAATATGCTGTGCCAGGCGTTCCTGAATCTCCTGCTTGGTTTTCTTGATAAATTCTTCTCGGTCACTTGTAAATGTGGCCAAGGCTTCTTCAATTTCTTTATAGGCCACCGGATCCAGATACCGCAGAGAGGTGTCCTCCAGGTACTCCTTTACACCGCGAATACCCAGACGATGCGCAATGGGAGCGTACACTTCCATGCTTTCGCGGGACTTGTCACGCTGCTTTTGAGGCGTTTGGAACTGCATGGTGCTCATATTGTGCACACGGTCGGCCAATTTGATGATGATCACGCGGATATCACCGGCCATGGCAATGAGCATTTTGCGAACGTTCTCCGCCTGCTCTTCCTCGCGGGAAGCAAAGGGAATCTTCTCAATCTTAGTCAGACCATCGATCAGATTCGCAACCTCTTTGCCAAATTTTGCGCGGATCTCGGCCAGTTCCACCGGGGTATCTTCCACTACATCGTGCAGAAGGCCGGCAATGACAGATTCACTGTCCATACCGAGGTCGACCAGCTGATTCGCCACCGCGACCGGATGGATCATATATGGTTCACCGGAAAGGCGCTTCTGATCCTTATGCGCTTCGTTCGCAAACAAATACGCAAGATCGATCTTTTCAATATCATAATCCCGACCGCTGCTGCGCAAAGCCTGCAACAGCTCCTGATGCATTCGGTTCAGTTCTTCCATCGTTCATCCACCCTATCCAAAATGGAATTTCACACATTACAGCACACACAAACGCCGTATTTCATCAAATATGGGAGAAGCCTCCAGATCCGCCTTACCGGAAGCGGGAAGCAGCTCAAACAGCTTTTCTCCGGCCGCCGTATTTCCTCTGCGAATCAAACCGCGTTCTTCCAATACGTCCAGTGCGACCAGCAGTCGTCCGACGCTTTCTCCCGGACAATGCATAGCCGCGATCAAAGCCATCTCATCCTTGTTCCAGCCTTCGTGCTGCCGCAAAAGGCGATACAGCACCGCAAAAAAATTGCGGTCCGGCATCAAAAAAGCTGCCGTTGCTTTTTTCATTTGCTCTTTCCTGCAGAAAGACTCGTAAATGCGCAATGTATGCAGCGCCTTATCGGTATCAAAATCCGCAGGCTTCATATCTTTTACAATTACCGACAGCGTTTTTTCGCCGCGGTATTCGTTTTCTTCCAAAGAAACCGCAAAATCAATGCAATCTCCTTTGTTGAAAGGAAATTCATCTTCTGTCATAAAGAATTTCACCAACTGCAAATTGGCACCGTTGCGGGAACAAAACAATCGCAGATGACGCCCGTTCCCCATGGGAAGAATCTCGATCAGAGTCATCTTATACAAGCCAAACACCGGTTCCGGATTACCGGTACCGAAAGGCTCCATCATTGCAATACTTGCCGGCATATCCAACCGAAGTGCAGCGGGATTCAGTTTGCAATCAATCGTCAATACCTGTCCGGGCATCTTCGGTGCAATTTTACGGGCAAAATCATTGAGTCTGCGCCGGAACTCCGCCACATTTTCCGCCGCCAGCGACATGCCCGCAGCCATGGGATGTCCGCCGTATTTGGTCAGCAGATCCCGGCAACTGTGCACTGCATCGAACAGTGAAAAACCTTCCACGCTTCTTCCGGAACCCTTGGCATCCTCTCCCGTACGTGAAATCACAATACAGGGTTTTCCATACTGCTCCGTCAAACGGGATGCAACAATTCCCACGACGCCGTGATACCAGTTTTCCCCATCCACCACCAGAATGCGGTCCAGAAGATACTCCGGATGCCGTTCCAACTGGAGGGTGACCTCATCCATAATTTCTGCTTCTGCCTGGCGCCGCTGCGTATTGGCATCGCAAATTTCTTCTGCCAGCGCTTCGGCCTCTTCCGCATCCTCGCAGGTAAGCAAATTCACCGCGCGGGCTGCACTGCCCATGCGGCCGGCCGCATTGATGCGGGGCACAATGGTAAACGCCACCGTTGTAGCATCCAGTGTACGATTCGCCGCAGAACATTTATCCAAAAGCGCTGCCATACCGCAGCGTTCTCCGGCTTCCAATGCTCGCAAACCGTGCCGTATAAACGTACGATTTTCGCCGGAAACGGACATAACATCGCCTATGGTTCCGACTGCCAGAAGATCGGCATACATTTCCAGCAATTCTTCCCCGTCTGTCATTTCCGCTTCCAAAGCCTGAACCAGCTTAAATGCCACACCGCAGCCGGCAAACTCCTTATAAGGACTATGGCAATCCGCCCGGTGCGGATCCACAACAGCCACAGCCGCCGGAAGAGTTCCCTGCGGGCGGTGGTGATCCGTAATCACAACATCCATACCGAGTTCGGCGGCCAAAGCAACTTCTTTTACAGAAGCAATGCCGTTATCAACGGTAATGATCAACCGCACACCGGCTTCGTGCAGCTGGCGCACAGCATTTTCATTCATGCCATAACCTTCTGTATCACGTTCGGGAATATACGCCATTACATCGGCACCGCAGGTCTCCAAATAGGTATACAGAATTGCGGTTGCAGTAATACCGTCTGCATCGTAATCCCCGTAAATGGCAATTTTTTCAAAATCGTCCACCGCACGCCGCACGCGATCTGCGGCCTTTTCCATATCCTTCAGCAGGAAAGGATCGCTGAGCAGCTCTGTGCTCTCCGTCAGCGCGGCAACATCTGCAGCGCTCGTTTTACCGCGGATCTGCAGAAGCATCGCAAGAAAGAATGGCAGACTATGTTCCTGTGCCAAAGCAAATGCTGCATC
>JAFYOA010000351.1 GCA_017547865.1 Clostridia bacterium | reverse complement strand
CCACAGCGGCATTCCCCACGGCGGATTTGTGATTCGTTGCGGCAAAACCGGCTTAAACAGTGAGCACACCCACGTGATTGAATACAGCCTGAAGCTGGATTCCAACCCGGAGTTTACTTCCAGCGTGCTGGTAGCCTATGCCCGCGCCGCCTACAAGCTGGCGCAGCGCGGCGAAACCGGCTGCAAAACCGTTTTCGATATCGCCCCCGCCGATCTCAGCCCCCGTTCCGGCGAAGAACTGCGGGCCCATTTACTGTAAAAACAATGCCGTCTGAAGAAGAGTGATCTTTCTCAGGCGGTTTTATATTGCAGTTCAAAGTCACTGTAAAAGCTTTGTCAACTTTCCCGAAAGTTGTAGGGTGTCGGGGCAACGCCCTGACCCGCCCATCGCAATGGGCGGAATTTCCTTTTCTGAGAAGCACCCGGAGAGGGATGAATTTCACAGCTTGCTGTGAAAGAGGGGAGTCCCTGCAAGTGAGGGACTCCCCTAAAAAGCCGAATTAAAGGAATGGAAAACCTGCAAGTGAGGGTTCCCCCAGCGAAGAACTGCGGGCACATCTGCTGTAAATAAAAAAACCGGCTTTTCACCACGAAAGGCCGGTTCTTTTTATTTATTTGAGAGAAACTGCCACAGAGCGCCCGGAATATACCACTTTGAGATGCATGAACTCACGGGAATTGTACAGAGACTGCCCCAGCTGGTAGGCCAGGGTCTCCTGCTCCTTTTCCATGCTCAGATAATCGTAATACATCACGGAGTTGGGCTCGTCTTTGGGGCGCACGGCACTGTATTTCATTTCGTAGGTGTTTACCTGCCGGCGGCTCATCCGGTCGTACACCGAGACCGAAAGACTGGTGCTGCCGTAGGTGAAGCGCACCTCGTAGTCTTGCCCACGGGCGCGGGCCCGCAGCATAGAACCGGTCACATGGCCGTTCATAAACAGCAGTTTGTATACTTCGGAGTTCATCCGGGCGGTGGTCAAAGAAGAGATCACATCCACATGGGTGCGCATCCCCAGTTCCGGCAGCATTTCCACTTCCACCTTAAAATAATACTGCTGCACAAAACCCGGGGCCTTAATGGTGGCAATGCAGTCGCCCCGGCCGGCGGGAATATATGCATCGGGAAAATGTTCGCCCCACAGGCGCACATGCACCTTGTGGCTGTCCTCCGAAATGGGCAGTTCCATGCTTTCGCCGGCATCGATCTTTCCGCACTCGTTGCCGTCCACAATCAAATTCAGTGCCACGGCAGAGCCCGCCAGATTAAACGGGCGCCGCACACGCAGTCTTCTCGGCATTCTATTTTCCTCCGTCAGGGCAGGGTGATCAGTTCATCCACCTGTCCGTTGTTCAGCACAAGCGGCATGGCGGGGCAATTCTCAAATCGTTGGGTCACGTTGTCCAGCACCAGGCGTTCAAAATGCACATCCTCGTCGATTTGCACGGTATGAGCCTGGGTTACGGCTTTTTCTATGCGGTGCACGTTGGAAATGCGCACATTGCCGCCGGCCACACCCTTAGCAAACCAAACGATGGGTGCGTGCTGCACGTGGGCATCGTGAGAACCTTCTCCGTAAATATCATCCATCCCGCGGATGAACTTGGGATCCACCGGAGGATCCTGGGGCGGTTTGCTGCAGTACACGCCATCCACCTGAATGCCGTCGAACCAAACCGGTGCGCCGGGGAAAATATTGTGGTGGGTAAAGGAAACGCCGTACAGCCGGTAGGTGCCGAACACATTGCGAATGACCACGTTGCGCATTTTGCTTCCACAGGAAAGCAGCCGCACTGCGGTGTAGCCGTTGTCCGCATACAGGCCGTCCACCGTCATATTTTCAATATCGCCCTTGGTGTTCATGCGTTCTTCACCGTCGTCCAGGCGGTCATCGCAGTTCAGGGCAACCAGGTCGTCGTTGGTGGCGCCCTTAATGTTGCGGATATAGCCGTTAAAAGAGGGTCCCTGCACATGGACGCCATCCATATTGGGGCGCAGCATATTAAAATCAAAGGTAATATTTTCCACGGTAAAGCGGTCTGCATCCATAATCAGCAGCGCATAGCTCTCCGGGTCTTTGTAGGTCACATCCCGCACCGTCAGGTCTTCCATGCCCTGAAAACGCATGATCATCCCCCAATAGTAGGGCTTTTCCGGGTGAATCTTTCCTCTCCGCTGGTGGGCGTTGTTGCCATACCAGGTACCGCCCTCCACAGTGATGTGGTGATTGCGGCCCTCTTTGTAGCAGCGGTCGTTGGTCAGCATATAGCAGCAGGCATCGTCCGCCAGGCAAATTACCGCATTGTGAGAAAGGTGCAGGCAGGTATCATCGTGCAGCACCAGTGCGCTGGAAATCAGATAGCGGCCATCCGGCACCGTCACCAGTCCCCGCTGATCCAACAGAGCCTGCAGAGCTTTTGTATCGTCATGCGCGCCATCGGCATACAGGCGCAGTTCATTTTCCATTGTTATTCCTCCCTTGGCGGGTATAATGCAATTACAGTATCATCATACCACGAAAAAAGGTTTTTTCAAGTCGTTTATCCCCGAAAAAACAAATTCTCGCCCACTCTACGCCGCATAGGGTGACAAAACCGGCCGTATTTGCTACAATAAAACCGAAAAAGGAGGTTTTGCCATGGATGCCGCCAAAACAGGGCAGCTGATTGCCGCCCTGCGAAAAGAAATGAACCTGACCCAAAAAGACCTGGCCGAACGGCTGCAGGTCACCGATAAAGCTGTTTCCCGCTGGGAAACCGGCAAGGGGTTCCCGGATACCGCTCTGCTGGAACCGCTGGCCGCAGTGCTGGGGATCTCTGTGGGAGAATTGCTGGCAGGAGAACGCCTGTCCCCCGCCGCCAAAGAGGACCCCGCCCTTCTGCAGCAAGCCACCGACCGCCTGCTGGTGGAAACCCTGCGTTATACCGGCCGGGCGTTTTCCGGAACAGGCTGGTGGGTACTGCTGACCGTGGGCAGCCTGCTGCTGCTTTCTCCGCTGTTCACCGCCGGGTATTCTTTTTCTCCCCTGGCACTGGGGCTGGGTTTGCTGGCACTGGCGCTTCTGGGGCTGGTTCTGCGCAAGCGGGGTGTGGCCGTGCTGCGCCACCGGGATGCCTCTGCCGGCGCGGCGCTGGTCTGCGGGCTCACCGCCCTGGGGCTGGAATTGTTGCCCGGCAGCGCGGTGCTGGTGTTTGCCGCCGGCCCAAGCGACCGGCTGAAAGAATATTTCACCTGCTTTGACCTGACCCCCGTGGGCTACGCCAATGTGTTTCCCTTCCTCACCGGGGTGCTTACAATCGCCCTGCTGCTGTGTGTGCTGGTGCTGCTGTGCCTGCGCCGTCCGGCAAGAGGGCTGCGCCGCGCAGCGCTTCTGTTGGCGGGTGCGGGTGTAGTATTTTCACTTCTGCCGCTGCTTTTCGGGCCGGATTTCATCGCGCTTCCCGGCATAGCCATCATACTTTTGCTGGCGGGTTCCGGTGTGTTCCTTGCTTTTTCCGGCGGGGCACAGCGCTGATTTTATTGCATCAAAAAAGACCTGTTCCGCCGTTTGGCAGAGCAGGTCTTTCTGTTTAGTTGATCCGCCCGTAGCGGGCTTCGGTCAGTGCTTTGCCGGCGGCTTCAGCCACATAGGCAATGGTTGCGGCATCAAACACATCCCGCAGGCCGGCTTCTTCCATAGCCTCCGCAAAATACCACATTTTCGGGTCCATGGCGGCCACGGTCAGGTATGTATCCACAGCGGCGGCGGGGTCCTGCTGCAGTTCGGCGTAAATTTCCAGCGCCGGTATGGCAGAAACGCCATAGCTGATGTAATAGAACGGGAACTCAAAGTTATGGAGCACAGTTGCCCATTCGTACTCATAGCCCGCGTACACGGGGCCGCCGTACGCGCGGTACACATCTTTAAAGATCTCCGTCACCTTATCGGCGGTGAGGTTTTCTTCGCTGTACACCCGCTGCTGGAATTCATCGTACATCGCCCCCTGCTGAATGCTGCCCAACAGGTTGACCAGCAGAGCACGCTCCGCCGCAGGCACGTTGCCGCTGCCCACAATTTCTTCGTACCACTGGGTAAACATAACCTCCATGCCCTGGGACTGCAGTTCACACAGATCGTTATCCGGTGCACCGAAGAACAAATCGCCCGGGGCATAATAGCTGCTCAAAAAATGGCCGAACTCATGGAACATGGTGGTATAGTCGTACCACTCCCCATAAGGAGAATTGAAAATAAAGGGTTGGTTCAGCGCCGGCAGTTCAGTGGTATAGCCAATCTCCACCTTGCTTTCGGAATATTCAATATCGAACAGCTTGTATTCCAGCATATAGCAGAAAGCTTCGTATACTTCCGGAGAGAAATCCCACAGTGCGCCGTCCATAGCCAGCAAAATCGCCTTGGGAGAATAATCCAGCCCATACACATCGCTGCCGTAGTAAGCGTGCTCCCACAGCACCGGGGCTACGTCTGTTTTTACCACATCCCAAATGGCCTGCACATCCTCCGGGGTGTAATCCCGGTAGTACACACTGTCATAGGCGTATTCGGCGTAGGTATCGTAACCGTAGTAGGCCGCAATCTCCTTACGCAGCGCCACCAGTTCCACGTATACCTCGCAAATAGCGGAATAATCCGGATAGCTTTCGTCGATCAGAACGTAATATTCCTGCACCAGTTCACTTTCCCGCAGGAAAAGCTCCGTATCGGTGCCGTCGCCGGGCTCGTATTCCGCAAACATTTCGATCTGCCAGTCCGCATAGGCCTCTGCCATGATTTCCGGGTGCTCCCGGGCAACATCACGCATCGTCTCCCAGTAAATTTCATAGGCATCGTACCACACAGTCTCGGCGTAGGCGTATTCCTCCTGCACGCCGGGCGCATGGGGGTCTGCCATGTAGTCCAATTCAATGCGGACATACATGGTGTAAATATAGTACAGTTCCCACAGGAACTCGCTGTCCTGCTCATTGAAGGTGGCAATGGTTGGATCGGCAGCCACCGCTTCCACCAGCTGTGTGGAAAGTTCTTCCAGCCAAACCAGTTCGTAGTGCTCGTATTCCACCTCGGAAAAATTCACATCTGCGCGCCATACGTCATCGGGGAAATAATCCTTCCACTCCACCGCCGGTTCCGAGGCCGACGGAGCCTCCGAAGAGGAGGGCGTTTCTGCAGGGGCAGCAGAAGACGACGGCAATTCTTCCGGGAACGCCACAGAACTCTGTTCTGTTGTTTCTCCCAGCAGCCGCATCATCCACAGCAAAGAGGATACATTGCAGCCGGTACACACCGAAAGCAGCATGCTGCAGCACAGCAGCAAAGCGATCCATCGTTTTTTCATAAGGCTGTCCATTCCCTTCCTATAAAAACAGCCGGACAGTGCTGCCCGGCTGAATTCATTGTTTTCAGCCGATCAAATGACCCGCTGCTTCCATAGCGGCGATGATGTTATCCACATGGGTGCGGCAATCGTCGGCGGTGGGGGCTTCTGCCATTACGCGCACCACAGGCTCGGTGCCGCTCTCCCGCAGAAGAATACGGCCGTTGGCGCCCAGAGTTTCTTCGGCGGCCCGCACAGCGGCCTGCACAGCGGGGTCTTCCACCGCGGCGGTCTTGTTCTTCACCCGCACGTTTTTCAGCACCTGGGGGTAAATCTTCACAGGTTCTGCCAGCTTGCTCATGGGCAGCTTCTTTTCCAGCATCACTTCCATCAGCTTCAGTGCGGTCAGGATACCATCGCCCGTGCTGGAATATTTGCTGAAAATAATATGGCCGGACTGCTCGCCGCCCAGGCGGTAGCCGTTCTGCAGCATGTTTTCGTACACGTATTTATCGCCCACAGCAGTTTTTTCGTAGCGAATCCCCACTTCATCAAAGGCTTTGTACAGGCCGAAATTGGACATCACGGTGGTCACCACGGTGCTGCCCGCCAACTCGCCCCGCTCTTTCATATAGCAGCCGCAAATATACAAAATCAGGTCGCCGTCGATGACACGTCCGGTCTCATCCACCGCAATGCAGCGGTCGGCATCGCCGTCAAAGGCAAAGCCCACATCCAGGCCGTTTTCCACCACATACTTCTGCAGCACTTCAATGTGGGTGGAACCGGCGCCGCGGTTGATGTTCAAACCATCGGGAGAAGCATTGATCACATAGGTTTTGGCGCCCAAGGCATCGAACACGCTTTTGGCGATCATCCAGGCGCTGCCGTTGGCGCAGTCCAAACCCACGCGCTTACCGCGGTACGAACGGGTAGCCAGCGAAATCAGGTGCCCGATATAGCGGTTGCGGCCCACGGCGTAATCTTCAATGCAGCCAATGCGGTCGCGGGTGGCATACTCTGCCTCCCGGGTCTCGCCGTCCAGGTAGGCTTCGATCTTCAGAATGGTCTCTTCTTCCATTTTCTCGCCATTGGAATTCAGCAGCTTGATGCCGTTATCCCAATAGGGGTTATGGCTGGCAGAGATCATAATGCCGCAGTCAAAGTCTTCGGTCATCACCACGTAAGAAACACTGGGCGTGGTGGTTACGTGCAGCATATACACATCGGCGCCGCTGGCGGTCAGCCCCGCCACCAGGGAATACTCGAACATATAGCTGGAACGGCGGGTGTCTTTGCCGATCACCACCTGGGCGCGGTGCGCCTGGGAGGAATAATACTGGCCGATAAACCGGCCGATCTTATAGGCATGCTCTGCTGTCAGTGTTACATTGGCTTCCCCGCGGAAACCATCGGTTCCAAAATACTTACCCATACAGAATTTCTCCTTTCAAAAAAACACAGCTTACTTTTGCCGGGCAAACACCAGCAGCTTGCTGCCTACATAATTCAGAATAATCACCAGCACATTGGAAAGAGCTTTCATCAGCATGCCGTGCCAATGCAGCAGGTCCACACACACATACATAATCAGAAGATCCAGCAATCCCGTGGCGGCGCGGCAGCCCACAAACGAGGTCAGTTCCCGGCCGAGAACAGCGCGTGCCCAGCTTTTGCTTTCAAACACCCACAGTTTATTGGTAACAAAAGCAAACACCACACCCAACACCCAGGCAATCACGGTCGCCAACACATTGGACCAGCCAAAGGTGTAGTAGCACACCGCATAGGCCGCCATGTTCACCAGTGTGGTGCACCCGCCAAAAAAGATATACAGAATCATTTCCTTATATTTTACCCAAAGTTCCTTCATGCGCCGCAGCGCCTCCTTTTTCATATTCCTTATTATTCTATATGAAAACCCCTTTCAAATCAAGTGTTTGTGCGCGGTGTCTTTCTTCACCTTGCTATTTCTGCCCCCGTATGGTAGAATATATGTACTGCACCGCAGGATATGGAAAAGGAGAACGCGTATGAAAATTTTGGAATCTGCCGAAAATTATCTGGAAACGATTCTGGTGCTGAGCAAGCAGAACGGTGAAGTCCGTTCCATCGATATCGTCAACGAGATGAATTTTTCCAAACCCAGTGTCAGTGTGGCCATGAAGCATTTCCGTGAAGACGGATACATTGTGATGGACGAAAGCGGCTATATTACCCTGACCGAGAAGGGCATGGAAGTAGCCCAGCGCGTATACGAGCGCCACATGGTGCTGACCGCCCTGCTGCGCAAACTGGGTGTAAGCGAGGAAGTGGCCGCGCAGGATGCCTGCCGTATGGAACACGACCTGAGCGACGAGACGTTTCAGAAAATCAAAGAATTCACCGAAACACTGTAAAACACACCGGAAGCACACAGCTTCCGGTTTTTGTTTACAAATTATTATCTTTTTTTATCCTCTTATGTGTGTTATAATGTATATGTGAAAATTTATGCTGAAACACACATTCGAATTTTTTTCCGCAGTGCGGTATTTTTATTAAGAAAAACGGAGAAACGATCTATGAATTTTTTGAAAAAGCTGTTCGGCGATTACAGCACCAAAGAGCTCAAACGCATTCAGCCCCTGCTGAAGAAGATCGGCGAACTGCAGCCCACCTATGAAAAAATGAGCGACGATGACCTGCGCGCCGAAGCTGCCCACCTGAAAGAACGTGTGACCGCCGAGGGCACCGATGCCGTTCTGCCGGAAGCGTTTGCACTGTGCAGTGAGGCCGCCTGGCGTGTCATCGGTCAGCGCCCTTTCGATACCCAGCTCACCGGCGGTATCATTCTGCACCAGGGCCGTATTGCCGAAATGAAAACCGGTGAAGGCAAAACCCTCACCGCTGTGCTGCCCACCTTCCTCAACGCCCTTACCGGCGAAGGTGTGCACATTGTAACCGTAAACGAATACCTGGCCCAGCGCGACGCCGAATGGATGGGCAAGATCCATCGCTTCCTCGGTCTCACCGTTGGTCTTATCCGCCACGATATGAACAACGACGACCGCCGTGCCGCCTACGCCGCGGATATCACCTACGGCACCAACAACGAGTTTGGCTTTGACTACCTGCGCGACAACATGGTGGTGTACAAGAAAAACAAGGTGCAGCGCGGCCATGCCTTTGCCATTGTGGACGAAGTGGACTCCATTCTCATCGACGAAGCCCGTACGCCCCTCATTATTTCCGGCCAGGGTGAAAAATCCACTGATCTCTACGGCCGTGCCAATGCACTGGCCCGGGATATGCGCGCTATTCGCGTAACGGAGACCGATGCCAAAGAAGACAACGACGAGCTGTATAAAGATTACGATTACGTCATCAACGAAAAGCAGCGCAGCGCTACCCTTACCCCCCGTGGCGTGAAGAAGGCCGAAGCCTACTTCAACCTGGAAAACCTGACCGACCCGGAAAACATGACCGTTGCCCACCACGTAAACCAGGCCATCAAGGCCCACGGCATTATGAAGCGGGACACCGACTACGTGGTGCGTGAAAACCAGGTCATCATCGTAGACGAATTCACCGGCCGTTTGATGTACGGCCGCCGTTTCAACGATGGTCTGCACCAGGCCCTGGAAGCCAAGGAAGGCGTGAAGATCGCCAACGAAAGCCAGACCATGGCCACCATCACCTTCCAGAACTACTTCCGTCTGTACAAAAAGCTCTCCGGTATGACCGGTACTGCCATGACGGAAGAAGCGGAATTCCGTGAGATCTACCATCTGGATGTGGTGGAAATTCCCACCCACCTGCCCATGATCCGCCAGGATTGCCCGGACGTGATCTACAAAAACGAACCCGCCAAGTTCCGTGCGGTGATCGAAGACATTCTGCAGCACCACGCCACCGGCCAGCCGGTGCTGGTGGGTACCGTTACCATTGAAAAATCCGAAGTGCTGAGCAAGCTGCTGCGTGCCCGCGGTGTGCGCCACGAGGTGCTCAACGCCAAGCATCACGAAAAAGAAGCCGAGATCATTGCCCAGGCCGGCCAGAAGGGCGCTGTGACCATTGCCACCAACATGGCGGGCCGCGGTACCGATATTATGCTGGGCGGCAACGCCGAATACCTGGCCAAGGCCGAAATGCACCGCCTGCAGTTCACCAATGAAATGATTGAGCAGGCCGACGCCTACAGCGAAACCGACGACGAAGAAATTTTGAACGCCCGCAAGACCTACAAGGAACTGCTGGCCAAATACAAAGACCTCATCAAGCCCCAGGCGGCAGAAGTCCGCGCTCTCGGCGGTTTGTATATCATCGGTACCGAGCGCCACGAGTCCCGCCGTATCGACAACCAGCTGCGAGGCCGCGCCGGCCGACAGGGCGACCCGGGTATGAGCCGCTTCTACATTTCTTTGGAAGATGACCTGATGCGCCTCTTCGGCGGCGACCGTCTGCAGGTTATTATGGACCGCATGAAAGTGGAAGACGACATGCCCCTGGAGACCAACCTGCTTTCCAGCACCATTGAAAACGCCCAGAAGCGTGTGGAAGGCCGCAACTTCAGCATTCGTAAAAACGTGCTGCAGTACGACGACGTGGTGAACAAGCAGCGCGAAGTGATTTACACCCAGCGAGACAAGGTGCTCAACGGCGAAAACATCCGCCCGCAGATCACCAACATGCTGGAACAGAATATTGAAGAAAACGTTGCCAACTTTATGCCTGCCGATGCAAAACCCGAAGACTGGGATGTGCAGGGCCTGCGCAAGTATTTCCTTGGCTGGCTTATCGGGCCGGAAGACACGCAGTTTGGCAGCGAAGTGCTGGTGAAGGCCAAACCCGAAACCGTGTGCGAAGCCCTGAAAGAACGGGCCATGGCCATTTACGACAACAAAGAAAAGACCTATGGCTTTGACATGATGCGCGAAATTGAGCGCGTGGTGCTGCTGCGCAACGTAGACCGCCTGTGGATCGACCACATCGATGCCATGGAAGACCTGAAACAGGGTATCTATCTGCGCTCTTACAGCCAGAAAGACCCGGTAATGGAATACCGCACCGAGGGTTCCGATATGTTCGATGAAATGATCGGCCTCATCCGCGAGCGCACCGCCAAGGACATCATGACCGTTCACCTGGCCCGTACCAATGCCGAGCCCGAACGTGAACAGGTGGCCAAAGGCACCGCCACCAATGCCGGCGGCGACGGTTCTGCCAAGAAAGAACCCGTACGCAAGTCTGCCAAGATTGGCCGCAACGACCCCTGTCCCTGCGGCAGCGGCCTGAAGTGGAAAAAGTGCACCTGCGCCCAGTACCACAGCGGCGTAAACAACTGATAACGAGCCGGAGCGCCCATGCGTTCCGGCTTTGCTGTACCGAAAGAAGGATATACATGATCGTATTTCTCACCTCCAGCCCCAGCGGTTCCTACCGGCAGGAGGGCAAGCGTTTCCCCTGCGGATTGGATAACCGCAACGGCTTTGCCGATGCCCTGCGGCAGCGGTGGCCGGGGCCTGCCCGCATGCTGCTCCTCGCCGCTTCTCCCGATGATTCAGCTGTCAACGACAGCATTCGGAATGTGTTTTTTCAGGCCTTCCCCCTCACCGGTCTGCCGGTGGAAAGCTTCGACATCTGCGACCGCCGGGATATCTCCCCTGCCGACCAGCTGAAGGACTACGACGTACTGATTTTAGCCGGCGGCCACGTACCCACGCAGAATGCCTTTTTCAAAGAGCTTTCTCTGCGGGAAAAGATCGCGGATTTCGGCGGCATCGTCATCGGCATCAGCGCCGGAACCATGAACGCCGCGGATGTGGTGTATGTACAGCCGGAGCTTCCCGGTGAAAGCGACCCGGCCTTTCCCCGGTTTACCCAGGGCCTGGGCTTAACGGAGTTTATGCTTCTTCCCCACGTGCAGGAAGTGCGCCACGACATTCTGGATGGCAAGCGGCTGTTCGAAGACCTCACGTTTCCCGACAGCATGTGCCATGTGTTCTGCGCATTGGAAGACGGCAGCTACCTGCTGATTGAAAACAACACCACGGCTTTGTACGGCGCCGCCTGGGTCATCTCCAACGGCACAATGGAAAAGATCAACGAAGAAAACGAAATCACGCTGCTATAAAAATCAGGGGAGTCCCGGCATGGGGCTCCCCTCTTTTTATTGGTGATTTACTCGCTGCTCTGCTGCTTTTTCTTCAGCATTTCATTG